>CAKAQP010000001.1 GCA_916720285.1 uncultured Lachnoanaerobaculum sp.
CCTATTTCAGCACTTCTCTGGCTATAACAACCTTGTGAATCTCTGAAGTACCTTCATATATTTCTGTTATCTTTGCATCTCTATACATTCTCTCCAAAGGATAGTCTCTCATATATCCATATCCTCCATGTATCTGTAATGCCTTATCTGTTACTTCAACCGCTACCTTTGATGCATTAAACTTTGCAATAGCAGCCTCTTTTGTATATGGCATACCGCTCACTTTAAGGCTTGCAGCTCTATATGTCATCCATCTTGCACACTCAACCTTTGTAGCCATCTCCGCAAGATACCATTGCAAGCCCTGCAATGAGGAAATAGGTCTGCCAAATTGTACTCTTTCTTTTGTGTACTTTATGCTTTCATCCAATGCACCTGCCGCAATACCCACAGCCTGCGCCGCAATTCCTATTCTTGCACCGTCAAGTGCAGTCATTGCAATTTTAAATCCCTTACCGAGCGGTCCTATAAGATTATCCTTTGGAACTCTGCAATTATCAAATATAAGCTCCGCTGTCTCTGATCCGTGAAGTCCCATCTTATCTTCTATCTTACCTATTGAAAATCCGGGTGTACCACGCTCTACCAATATACAGCTTAGTCCCTTAGTCTTTAACTCCGGTGAGGTAAGAGCAAATACCAATACATATTTTGCCAATCCTCCACCTGTTATAAAACATTTTGTACCGTTTAGTACATATTCCTGTGTTTTCTCATCAAATATAGCTGTTGTTCTTGCACTTCCTGCATCAGATCCGGCATTCGGCTCGGTGAGGGCAAATGCCCCCAACTCGCCTCCTGCACATACTACCGGCAAATATTTTTGCTTTTGTTCTTCAGTACCGAATTTTTCGATTACCGAAGCAAATATAGTATGTATTGAAAGTGTAGCTGCAGTAGAACCGCAGTATTTAGCTATTTCTTCCACAGCAATTATCTTTTCGATATCGCTGCCTCCGCTACCGCCGTATTTTTCCTCAGTTCCTATACCGGTTAATCCCATCTTGGTCATCTCCAAAAATAAATCTTTTGGAAATTTTCCGCTTCTATCTATTTCTTCAGCTCTTGGTTTTACCACATTTTCACTGAAGTCGGCTACAGTTTTTTTAAGCATCAACTGTGCTTTGGAAAAATTAAAATCCATTTCTTTTCCTCCACTAGATTACGCCTTCTTCTTTTAATTGCTTCAATGTTTCATCATCAAAGCCGTAAACCTCTTTATTATGTTGTCCAAGAAGCGGTGCCGGTGCATCTACACTTCCCGGTGTTTCGCTCAGCTTGATAGGACAACCCTGTATATACATATCACCTATTGTAGGATGCTCAACATGTACCATCATCTCTCTTGCCTGGAAATGTGGATGTTCTATTGCTTCCTTCATATCAAGTATCTGTCCGCAAGGTATTCCGACCTCCTCAAACAGTCTTTCTACTTCTGCCTTGCCTCTTTGTTTTACCCAATCTACAATTATCTCATGTAAACCGTCATTGTAATTTTTAATTCTGAGATCATTGGTAGCAAACTTCTCATTTGTAACAAGATCAGGTCTGCCTATTACATCACAGAACAGCTTAAATAGTTTATCTGTACCTACTCCAAGTGCGATATATCCGTCCTTTGCCTCATATACATTGAATGGTGAAACTGTAGCATCAATATTTCCCTGTCTCTGAGGTATAATTCCTTTAAGAGTTGTATAGATTATTGCATTTTCAAGCAATGTAAATATAGTATCTGCCATAGCCACATCTACCTGCTGACCTTCACCGGTTACATTTCTTCTGTAAAGCGCCATAAGTACACCGACACAAAGATAAATTCCTGTAACATTATCAGCTACCGATACTCCGCATTTTACAGGAGGAGCATCTGTATAGCCTGTAAGATTTATCATACCGCCAAGAGCCTGTGCAACGATATCATAGCACGGCCTGTTTGAGAAAGGTCCATACTGTCCGAAACCGCTACCTGAAGCATAAATTATTCTTGGATTTATCTTCTTTAATGTCTCATAGTCAACTTGTAATTTCTTTGTTACTCCGACTCTGAAGTTTTCTACCACTACATCAGCCTCTCTGACAAGGTCATAGAAAATCTCTCTTCCTTTTTCAGTCTTTAAGTTAAGAGTAACTCCTTTTTTATTTCTGTTTATAAATGCATAAAATCCGCTTTCACCGCTATTATCATCCATTGGAGGCCAATACCTTGACTGATCACCTGTAAGAGGCTCTATCTTTATAACCTCAGCACCGTTATCTGCTAAAAGAGCGGTACAGAAAGGACCGTTATATGCATGTGTAAGGTCAAGAACCTTAAGTCCCTCAAGCGCTTTTGCTTTCTTTTTCTCCTTCTTTGCAGGAATAATGTATTCAAAAATACATACTGTTGAAAGAGGAGGATCTTCCAAAACATCTATGGAGCTCTCAAACTCGGGCTTCTCAGGGATAACCGCAATCTTAAATGAACGCACTTCAATGATTGCTCTACCGTTTTCCTCACCTAAAAGCCTTGCCTTATACTCCATATAATCTCCGGCAAAACATGGTACAAACAGTCTTACTTTTCTTACCTTTGCACATCTGCTTTGATTTCCATAAACCTTGGTCATCAATCTGTTTGCGGTATCTTCCATCAAAGTAATAGACCTTGCACCGTTTACAACACCTCCACCGTAGAAAACATCTCTATCTGACATTCTATATCTTAATGTAACTTCAGTACTCATATTACCCCCTATTAAAGTTCAAGTTCTCTCCAAGGGTCAATAACTTCACCACTTGGCTGATTTCCACGTTGTAATTCTTTCTTTACTACAAGTACTACAGTACCTTCAGTAATCAATTTTGGAGGATCGAAATAATACATATCTCCCGGATTAGCATCTTTGATACCCATTCTATATGCAGGAGTTGCAACTTTATAAGTGCTTATTCTACATGTTCTTGATGTATTTCCCACCTTTAGCATCTCTGCTCTGAAATTAAGTTGATCACCTACATATGCATCTTCATACAGCTCAACATCCGTATATCCAAGGCACAAAGATTCATCACCGTCATTTAATATCATCAACTCTGTTTCAACATCACCGATAAAGTCAAACTGTCTCCCAAACGGTATTTTTCCGTCAACATTATTTGCATCGGCAGTTGTCATATTATAATTTAATTCCGCTACTTTTCTAACACTCATTTTACACCTCTGTTCTACTGTAATGTTGGGGCCAAAATATTTGACCCCAACACTTAAATCATATTATTGAGCATCACACTTTAATACTGCATTCAAAAGTACGCTGGCACCCTTTGTACACTGCTCAACCGGAGTAAACTCCTCTTCACAATGAGAATGTCCGTCCTTTGAAGGTACAAATATCATTGTAGTAGGCATCATATAGCTTACAAACTGTGCATCATGTCCCGCACCTGAGTTGATTCTTTGATTTGAATATCCGAGCTCATTTACAGCCTCTGTTACATAACCTATAAGCTTCTCATCATAGTAAACTGTATCTCTTGACCATGCTCTCTCATAACCTGTAGTACAGCCTACTATTTCCTTCGGTATATTCTTTATTACTTCAACAACCTGCTCTATAACCTTAGGATCCTCATGTCTTGCATCTATTGAGAACTCTACAAAATCAGGAATAACTGTATGTACATTTGGATGACATACTATCTCACCTGTTGTATATACGAGTGCCTTGTCAAGCTTATCAAGCTCATCATGAAGATACTGTAAAAGCTTTGCAGCTGCATATAATGCATCTTTTCTATATGGCATAGGAGTTGTTCCTGCATGATCTGACTGTCCGAACGCTTTGATTCTGTAGTTTATCATTCCAAGAACACAGGTAACTATTCCGATATCATTCTTTGCAGCCTCAAGGATAGGTCCCTGCTCAATATGAAGCTCGAACATTGCCTTATAATCCTTAGGATTTAATCTGTTTGCTACATCTCCCTTATAGCCGCTTGCTTCAAGGGCCTCTTTAAATGTCTTATTCTTATCAAGAACTGAAGTTGATGCAAGCATATCCTCATGCTTAAACTTCTTTCCAATCTCTTCCGGTAAGTAATCATTACAGATAACTCCTGATGACATCATAGCTGGTGGATATAAAGATCCTTCCTCATTTGTCCAAATCATTGCTACGAGATTGTGCTTATGAGGTATCTTTTGTTCTGCAACAGACTCCAAAACTTCCATAGCTCCCATTACACCTAAAATACCGTCATAGTTTCCACCATTTCTTACCGAATCCGAATGTGAAGCCATAACAATTGCCGGAAGTGTAGGATCACTACCCTCTAATGTTGCATACATATTTGCCATATCATCGGTCTTAACCTTTGCACCGATAGCTTCCATTCTTTTCTTGAATTCAGCTCTTGCCATTAGATTTTCTTTTGAAAGAGAATATCTCGTGATACCGCCATGTCCTGCATCACCAAACTGACTCATGGTTTTAATCTTATCTGCCATTCTATCTTCGCTACACTTATACATATTTACCCCCTATTAAAACAATATATTCTTCATAAATTCATACTGCCACTACCTATATATAAAGCAGTGACAGTAAAACACAATCATTGAAACTTTAACTTCTAGGTACTCTCTTTACGAATTTACCCATTCCCGGCTTTCCAACGAAATCTCCGTTATCATAGACAAGCTGTCCTCTGAGGAATGTCTTTACAGGATATCCGTGAAGCTTCTTTCCTTCCCATATAGTATGGTCATAGTCTGAATGCATATTATTTATACTTATGGTAAAATCCTTATCCCTATCATAGATTACTATATCCGCATCATTTCCTACTCTGACTCCGCCTTTCTTATCACATCCGAATATTCTTGCAGGATTTGTTGAGCAAAGAGCCACAGCCTGTGAGAATGTGATCTTACCTGAATTCGCAGCATCAAGCATATATGGATACATATTTTCCACACCTGCACATCCGTTTGGAATCTTTGTAAAGTCATCTATACCCCAGTCCTTTTCATAGCTCTGGAACGGGCAGTGATCTGTCGCTACTACATCGATCTGATTTTTCTTGATTGCTTCCCAAAGAGCCTGTCTGCTTTCTTCTCCTTTTATAGGAGGTGAACATACAAAGTTTCTTCCGTCTTCTCTCTTATATACCTCACATGTGAACTCAAGATACTGTGGGCAGGTCTCAACATAAATAGGAACGCCCTCTTTCTTACCTTCTATACATGCTTCAAGTCCTTCCTTGTCAGCCATATGAACAATGTAGAGCGGTGCATCCAAATGCTTACACCAATGCAGAGCTCTTCTGTCAGCTTCAGCTTCAACAAACTCCTGACGTGCCAGATAGTGGTACCAAGGGCTCAAATTGCCTTCTTTTTTGAACTTAGCTTCAAAATAATCTATCATATCGGAATTCTCTGCATGAACATTTACCAATGCTCCGAGTTCCTTTGCTCTAAGAAGCAAAGTTGCAAACATTCCGTCATCTACCATCATTCCGGCTTTTTTGTATACCATGAAGCATTTGTAAGATGTAATACCTTCTTTAACCGCTTCTTCCATTTCTTCAAGTATCTGACCATCATTGAAATCGGTAATAATACAATGTGATGCCCAGTCTACACAGGCTTCTTTTTCAAGTATGGCTTTTTTTGAATTTACCAAATCCATAATAGTGCCACCTTTTCTCTGAACCGGATAATCAAATATTGTAGTAACTCCTCCACAGGCTGCAGCTCTGGTACCTGAAAGGTAACTGTCCGCAGATATGGTTCCTCCAAAAGGCATAGCCAAATGAGTATGTACATCCAATGCTCCCGGAAGCACAAGCTTACCTGTAGCATCCACTACTTCTTTTGCCTCCATGTCAAGATTCAGACCCATCTCCACGATTTTTCCGTCTTTTACCCCTACATCACATGGGAACATATCCGTTGCTGTAACTACCACACCACCTTTAATAATTAAATCTAACATAAATCAACCCCCCTGATATATTATAGATAACTATTAGTTTCCTTTAAATTAATTGTATGATTATCATTCTTATCCTTATATACAAGTTTACCCGGTGTTATACACTGCATTACCGGACAAACATTTAAGCAAAGATGACATCCTACACATTTATCTTCATTTATTGTAGGAACTCTGGTTGCATAATCATATTCAATAGCCTGATGTGCCGCATCAAAGCATGATACATAGCATCTTCCACATCCGACACATTTTTCTTTATCGATCTGAACCAGGATCTTATATGATCTATCCAAATCATCAGCACCAACAATATTTCCTACGGCGGTACCCACTATATCCTGAAGTTTATTTATTCCGTAATCATTCATATAATGTGATATACCGCTTATCATATCTTCAACAATTCTATATCCATATTGCATTACTGCAGTTGTTACCTGAAGATTTGATGCACCAAGCATCAAAAATTCCAAGCAGTCTCTCCAGGTTTCTATACCACCCATTCCGGTTATCGGAACTTTGCTTACAATAGGATCATGCATTAAGTCTGATATAAATCTGAGTGCAATAGGTTTTACAGCCGCTCCGGAATATCCTGATATTGCAGATTTTCCGTTTACAACAGGCATACCTGTTCTAAGATTTATATCAAGGTTTGTGATAGATTTTACTGTATTTATGGCAGCTATTCCTTTTGCACCGCCTTCTATAGCTGCTCTTGCAGGAATTTCCATATTTCCAAGGTTTGGTGTCATCTTTGCTATTATCGGTAATTTTGTGCTTGAAGAAGCCACTTCACAATAATGCTTTACCAAATCAGGATTTTGTCCTACATCAGAGCCCATAGTTGATGATGTCATCTGCGGACATGAGAAATTACATTCAATCATATCCGCTCCGGCCTTTTCAGACTCTTTTGCAAGTATCGCCCACTCATCATCGCTTGCGCCCATGATACTTGAAACTATCACTTTATTCGGAAAGTCCTTCTTTAATTGCCTGATAAACTCAAAGTTTACTTCATTCGGCTTGTCTGAAGTCATCTCCATATTCTTAAATCCGGTCCAAGGTGTTCCCTCTTTTGAAGCTATATCAAATCTTGGTGAACATTCATTTGGTATAAAAACGCTTATTGTTTTATAAAAAATACCACCCCAACCGGCTCTCAGTGCCTTAGCACACATTTCATAATTACTGCCTACAGGTGAAGAAGATAGAAAAAAAGGATTCTCACAATCAACACCTAAAAAATTTATTGATAAATCTTTTTTCAAAGCCATATTAATCTCCTCACCTTATATAATCTAATATTTGGTAAGCTGCTTCTTTTCCTTCATGAACAGACTCTACCACTGTTATACCGACACCATGTAATGCATCACCACCGGTAAATACTCCATTACCCGCAACAAAACTCTTATAGTCTTCAACCTGATCCTGTCCTATTGCAAATACGACCATATCTGCCTTAAGTGTCATCTCATTATCATCTTTCATTCCCTTTGCGACAAGAGATGTTACATGACCGTTTTCTCCACAAATCTTTTCAGGTGCAAATCCTGTGTAAATAGGGATACCCATCTCTCTTACAAAAGAAATCTCTTCAATATTTGCAGGTGCTTCTTCTATAGTTCTTCTATAGCAGATACATGCTTTTTCTGCACCCAACTGTCTTGCTGTTGTAGCACAATCCATTGCTACATCACCGCCTCCGATTACGATTACTCTTTCCGGAAGTTCCTTTATCTCACCTGTTCTTGCCTTAAACAAAAACTCGATTGCCGACTCAACACCCTTAAGATCGCTACCTTCTATATCTACTTTCTTTGAATTCCAAAGACCAACTCCGACAAATACAGCGTCATACTCACTCTTAAGTTTAGGAATGTCTTCAAATTTAATTTCCTTACCGAATTCAAACTTTACTCCCAACTCCTTTATAAGTTCTATATCAAAATCCACAACACGGTCAGGAAGTCTTGTAGGTGTGATTCCATATCTCAAAACTCCACCTGCCTTAGCCTGTTTTTCAAAAATTGTTGTATCCACTCCCGCAAGTGCGAGCTCTCTTGCGCAAGCAAGTGATGCAGGTCCGGCACCTATCAGTGCTACCTTCTTTCCGATCTTTTCTCCGGCACTGACAAATTTTGCCGACATAGCCTGTTCTTCTTCAACCAGATATCTTTGTATTTTACCGATCTGTATAGGCTTATCTATTCCACATCTACTACATTCTTCTTCACACATTCTGTCATAAGGACATACCCAGGCACATGAACCACCTAAAGGATTGTTCTCTCTTATTGTCTCTGCGGCACCCTTTATGTTCTTAAATCTCAGTGAGCGAATGAACTTAGCCGGATCTGTCCCTGCAGGACAGCCCTTAGAACAAGGTGCATCTTCACATAGAAGACACCTGGATGCTTCCTCCATGGCAAGTCTGTAATTAAAGCCTTCCGACTTCTCCATGCCATATGCCAATTTTAAAATTTTGCTCATATTTAAAACCCCTTACTTTTTGATTCTTAATCCTCTAAAAATTTAGCAATGACCCAGTCTTTTTTATCGGTCTTCTTGAAAAACTTTGCTAATATAAATCTACCCAGATAATCTGATGCGAGCCCAACGATATTTCCCAGGATAAAGCAAATAATCAACATCTTCCAATTACCACCTGATGCAAAAGCACTAAAGCCGCCCATAAATGTGCAAGTTGCAAATCTGGTCAAATCACAATGTGTGATATAGATGATAACTCCACTGAAAATTCCTGTTATCAATCCGTTAAACCATAGACTTCCGTTTACATTTACACATAGCCAAATGATTGTACATCCGATAAAAATACCTGCGATATTGCTGCATAACGATCTGATAAAACCGTTTTTTCCACATCCTGCTGCATAATAAGATGTACATCCTGCAAAGCCTACCCACGTTGCTATCAGCGGACCGGCAAACATAGCCGAAATATATGTCCATAGACCACATACAATTATGTTTGATATGGTATTTGATATAATAAATCCCGCCATACTGTCCTCCTTTCCTACATATTTTATTTTTAAATGTTAAATAATTAACTATCATCTGTTTAAGAACTTATTTTATTCAATTATTATCTTAGAATATACAGCTATTGTATATTCAAGTTAAATTTTTCTGAATTTAACATATATTTTATCTGTATTTCATTTTTATCTCCTATAAATTTATTACTCAAAGCATAAATTTACATATAATTAATTCAACAAAAAGCAACTATAAGTCTTTTTTTGTGCATATTGCTATTTTTCGAAAGTAATCTTACACAATATCGACTTTGTATTTTTGTTAGTTATGCCTATCACAAGTTTTTCTGAACAGATTTTTACATAGCAAAAAAGCCTCCACCAGGTGGAGACTTTTAATCACAATACCATTATATTTTATATAATTTAGTTTCTCGGTTTTACAGGTACTATTATCTTTACAATATGCTGCTCGGTATTTGGCAAATCTACCGGTGAAAGCATAAATCTTTCTGTTACAGGCCCGTCCACCATCAGCTCATTTTCTTCTATCCATCTTTTCAAAGAAATATATGTATGCACTATATCACTGTAATCACCGACATATATAGCATTTGCGGCAAGAAAATTTCCAAATTTCTTCACTTCAGCATCTTTGATATCATTTTCCACCACAATGGAAAACTCTACCTCACAATCCCTGTGAATGAATTGTCCAAACATTTCCGTATGATAAGACACTAGAATATCACCCTGGATATTCAGATTTCTTTCTTTTGCAGACTCTATAATATCAATCCATTTTTCAAGACTGACTTTTTCGTTCTTATAAGACTGCATCATGGTAGTTTTGCCAAATACATATACTTCTCTTTGCTTTTCAAGCTTAAATGAACTTTCTACATTGTAGTTATTACTGTTTTCAAGTATTCTTTGCGCAGATTCAAGCTTATTCTTTAGTGTAGCGGCTTCTTCATACTTTTTATTCAGCTCAATAATTTCATCTTTTATGGAGTTTTGTTTTTTTGTCACTATAAGTTCTATCTTTTGAATATCATCTTCTTTTAATATATTCCTAACTTCTTCCAGAGAAAATCCCAAATATCTGAGTCTCTTTATTATAAAAAGCCGTACCATTTGGTCATGACTGTAATATCTGTAATTATTGTTTTCCTGTCTGATACTTGGAACCATTACATTTATTTTATCGTAATATCTTAAAGTCTTTATAGGAATATTACATATTTCCGATACTCTCCCAATAGAATAATATTTGTCTTTCAAGTCTACCCTCCAAAATGAAACAAAGATGTCTCTATTTTATTTCTCTTCCAGCTCTTTATATGTAGCCCTAAGCTCCTCACAGGATTTTGCAAACTTTGCTTTTTCCTCATCTGTAAGAGAGAATTCAAGTATTCTTTGGATTCCTGCACTGTTTATTACACATGGAACTCCAACAAATACATCGTTTTGTCCGTATTCACCACGAAGATTTGCAGATACTGTAAGAACCGAGTTTTCATCACCCAGTATAGCCTTTGTAATTCTTGTAAGGCTCATTCCTATACCGTAATAAGTAGCTCTCTTAGCTTCTATTATCTTATATGCAGCTGTTCTTACATCTTCTTCAATGCGGTCAAGCTCTTCTATATTCAGTTTGCCCTTTGATTCGGCTATAAGATCTGTTATAGGCTTTGTAGAAAGCATTGCATTTGACCACGGAACAAACTCGGAATCACCATGTTCACCTATAACATAGGCATGCACGCTTCTTGGATCTGCCTGTATATATGATCCAAGCAGATATCTAAGTCTTGCAGAGTCAAGTGCCGTACCTGAACCGATTACTCTTCTCGGATTAAACCCTGAAAGCTTATATGTAATCTCAGTCATTATATCTACAGGGTTTGTAGCCACAAGGAATATTCCGTTAAATCCGCTCTCTGTAATAGGGTCTATAATGGATTTAAACACTTCCATATTTCTCTTTAAAAGATCTCTTCTGCTCTCTCCCGGTGCCTGAGCCACACCTGCACATATTACGACAATGTCTGCATTTGTACAGTCACTGTAATCTCCTGCCCAGATTCTCATATGTGATCCTGAAAAAGCCAAACCATGGTTTAAATCCATAGCTTCACCCTCGGCTCTTAATTTATTCACATCTATAAGAACAAGCTCGTCCACAACATTTTGGTTTAACATAGCATATGCGTAGCTCATGCCGACCATACCGCATCCTACAAGAACAACTTTTCTCTTATCATTTTTCATATATTGCTCCTTTCGCAATCCTCTGTCTGACTATCTCATAAGCCAATACACCACAGGCAACAGATGCATTGAGTGAATCAATATCACCGTTCATAGGTATAGAAGCTATGAAATCGCAATTTTTCTTAACGCTTTCACTTACTCCGTCTCCCTCATTACCTATTACAAGTCCGATACTTCCCGTCAAATCAATATTATACATCCTTTCGCCGCCCATGTCTGCACAAACAAACCACATTCCTGCATCTTTCAGCTCCTGCATGGTTTTATTTATATTGGTGACTTTGGCAACAGGCGTATAATTAATTGCTCCTGCAGAAGCTCTTGCCACTACAGCGGTAAGTCCTACGGCTCTGTGTTTAGGTATAATCACTCCATGGGCACCGCTAAGATTGGCAGTCCTTATAATCGCACCGAGATTATGCGGATCCTCTATGCCGTCTAAGATAAATACAAAAGGCGGCTCATTTTTTTGTATTGCCTTTTCTAATATATCCTCTACGCTTGCGTACTCATATGCCGCAACTATTGCAATAACTCCCTGATGCTTTCCGGTCTCGCTCATTGCGTCAAGTCTGTCCTTACCGACAAAATTTACATATGTACCGTGCTTTTTGGCTTCTCTTAATATTGTAGAAACAGTGTAGTCCTTCAAGCCGTCCTGCAAATATAATTTATCAACGGTTTTACCGCTTCTGAAAGCCTCTATTACCACATTTCTGCCTTCTATGGCATTTTCATTCATATAATCTTTACTCCGATATCATTATTTTCCAAAAATCTGTCAAGACCGATTTTGACAAGTTCAAGCGCTCTGTCAAACCGATTGTCCAGATATAAAAAACCTATAAGGCTTTCAAATCCGGTAGCATATTTATAATCAGTCATACTGGCATTCTTTGCCATGGTATGCGGAGAAGAATTTCTTCCTCTTTTAAATATGGTGAACTCTTCCTCGCTTAACTCATCGCTTATAAGTTTTATAATCTGCGCCTGTGCTCCGGCTTTTACAAGAGAAGTGGCATCCTTATTGAGTTTATTTACCGGGCGGTTCCCACCTGATACCAGAATACTTCTTATAATAAGCTCATACACAGCATCACCTATATATGCCAGTACCAAGGGCGAAAATTCTTTTGCGTCCCTTTTTTCTATATTAAAAGGTTTTAGAAGATAATCTAAGATCTCTTCCATTTAACTCCCTCTCTTGTATCTTCAAGTACAATACCTCTTTCAAGAAGGTCATTTCTGATCTTATCGGCAAGTGCAAAATCCTTGTTCTTTCTGGCCTGAGTTCTCTGCTCTATCAGATCCTCTATTTCGCTGTCAAGGATTTCCGTCTTTCTTTCTGTAATAATTCCAAGTACATCACAAAGCGGCTCTATTATATTTAAAAGTCCGTTTGCATACTCGAGTGTAGAGTTTTCATTCAATGAAGTATTTGAAAGCTTTATAAGCTCAAATATAGCACTTATCGCATCAGCCGTATTGAAATCATCGTCCATTGCGGCTACAAACTTATCCTTTAACACCTTTGCCATCTCAAGATTTGAGAGCTCGGCATCTGTAATTGGAGAAGAATTATCCTTTTTTTGAACATCCTTTAAATTCTCAACTCCTGTAAGAATTCTCTCCAAACTGTTCTTTGAAGCTTCCATAAGCTCTGCAGAGAAGTTTAGAGGACTTCTGTAGTGTGCAGAGAGCATAAAAAATCTTAATACCTGAAGATCGTACTTCTCACTGATATCTCTTACTGTAAAGAAATTACCTAAAGACTTACTCATCTTTTTATTGTCAATATTTAAGAACGCATTGTGCATCCAATAATTTGCAAAGCTCTTTCCGCTTGCACACTCTGACTGTGCTATCTCATTCTCATGATGAGGAAAGATAAGATCCTCACCGCCTCCGTGTATATCTATCTGCTCTCCGAGATACTTCTTGCTCATTACAGAACATTCTATATGCCATCCCGGCCTTCCCTTTGACCATGGTGAATCCCAGTAAGGCTCTCCGTCTTTTTTAGGTTTCCAAAGCACGAAGTCATTGCTGTCTTCCTTTCCGTCCTCACCGGTTACCTTAATCTCTCTGAATCCTGACTGAAGTTCATCTATATTCTTATGTGAAAGTTTGCCGTACTCTTCAAAGCTCTTTACTCTGAAATATACCGTACCGTCCTTTGCCACATACGCATGACCGTTATCGATAAGAGTTGATATCATCTCCTCCATACCGCCTATCTCTTCTGTAGCCAGAGGATTTTTTGTGGCAGGAAGCACATTCATTGCTTCCATATCTTTCTTACATTCATTTATATATCTTGTGGAAATTACAGATGCATCAACTCCCTCTTCTATCGCCTTATTGATTATCTTATCATCAACATCTGTAAAGTTTGAAACATAGTTTACATCATAACCTCTGTATTCAAAATATCTTCTTACCGTATCAAAGAAAATCATAGGTCTGGCATTTCCGATATGTATCAAATTATATACTGTAGGTCCGCAGACATACATTCTTACTTTTCCCTCTTCGATAGGTACAAACTCTTCTTTCCTTTTAGAAAGTGTATTAAAAATCTTCATAAAATTCCTTTTATCCTTTACTTTGGCATCCGCCGCAGCCGGCGCAATCCTTTGAATCTGTAGACATATAAAAAGCATCTCTTACTGAATTCAACAGACAGACGCTGTGTGCAGATATACCGCTTTCATTTCCTGTAAAGCCAAGCCCCTCTTCCGTGGTTGCCTTTATATTCAATTGGTTTGGTGATATACTCAGTGTATCACATATCACTTCCTTCATCCTATCAATATGAGGAGCAATTTTAGGCTTTTGTGCAATAACAGTCGCATCTATATTTTCTATTATATATGCATTCTCGTCAAGTATATTAGCAACTTTTTTCAAAAGCACAACACTGCTTACATCCTTATATTCCGCTTTTGTATCCGGAAAATGTTTTCCTATATCTCCAAGTCCTGCAGCCCCAAGTAAAGAGTCCATTATCGCATGTAAAAGTACATCCGCATCTGAATGCCCGAGAAGTCCCAGAGTATGCTCTATCTCCACTCCTCCGATTATAAGCTTTCTGCCTTCTACAAGTCTGTGAACATCATATCCATGTCCTATTCTCATAATTACCTTTCCGTCTCTTCTATATGAAAAAACAGGCAAGTCAAAGACCTGCCTGTATGTTAAACAACACCGGTCAAGCCGGCTTATTTTAAACTATTTATGATATATCATAAATATGCTTAAGCTATTTTTTCTATTCCCTTCATATGGTCATCTAAAAAAGCTTCCAATTCTTCGTTTTCACCTGAATATCTGACTGTCAAAACATGTCTAAGATCCATGCTCAGCACTCCTATAATAGATTTTGCATCAATCATAATACTGTTGTCATATAAATCCACATCAAAATCACACCCGGTAGTAACTTTAACAAAGTTCTTAGCGTCTTCAACTGACAGAAGGCGGATTTTTCTTTCTTTCATATCTATACCTCATTTTATAACATTGTATTTTGGACAATCCAAAATACTTGCAATATTAAACCATCAAATATAGGCAATGTCAAGTATGATATGTTACAAATAGAAAAATTATTTATTATTTTTCACCAAGGCCTGACTCGATAGCCTCTACCAAAGTCTTCATTGCTTCCTCTTCGTCATCGCCTTCAACTATCAGATTTACCTCTGTACCTGACTTGATGCCTGCAGCCATAACATTAAGTACGCTCTTTGCAACTATCCTCTTCTCACCGTACTCAATTATTATATCTGATTTAAACTTCATCGCTGTCTGTGACAGAACTCCTGCCGGACGTAGGTGCAAACCTGAAGGATTCTTGATAGTAATTTTTCTACTTAACATAATAATCTTCCTTTCATATTTCAAGATCTTCTGATCATTGATATAAACATTACTTTTTAATTATAAATCAAAGTATACCAATCGTCAAACAATATTCTCTCTTGCCTTGGCTCTTTCAATTGACTCTCTTTTTGAAAATGAGCATCCGCAATAATCCTGCCTGTAAAGCTCATGTTCCTTAGACAAATCCACAGATCGCTTATATCCGTTTTTCTTCTTAAAATCACTTGGTAAATACTTTACATTATATTCTTTAGCCACCTCTTCGCCTATTTCACAAAGTTTTTCGGCATTTTTCATTGGCGAAATGGTAAGTGAAGTTGTAAAATAGTCAAATCCGTAATCAGATGCTGCTTTTGCCGCCTCGTGAAGTCTTAACTCAAAACAGATATCACATCTTTTTCCACCTTCTTTTTCATTTTCATAGCCCTTTATTCTGCTGTGAAAAATACTCGGGTCATAATCCCCTTCAATAAATTTCACCTCGGAAGTAAAATCCATCTCTTCTATCAGCCTTTTTGCTTCTTCCACCCTAAGTTTATATTCCTTGGTATCATCAATATTCGGATTGTAAAAAAACACAGTCAAATCAAAATGCTTTTCCAAATATTCCATACAATATGATGAACAAGGTCCACAACAGGCATGTAGAAGAAGCCTTGGGCGATTGCCCAAAGCTTCTTCTTTCTTTATAATATCTTCCAATTCTTTTTGTAAATTTCTCTTCATCATGCCAAAAAGTCCCTGATTCTCTTTGATCTGACAGGATTTCTGAGTTTTCTCAAAGCCTTAGCCTCAATCTGTCTTATTCTTTCTCTTGTTACCTTGAACTCTTTTCCTACTTCCTCCAAGGTTCTCGGATGTCCGTCCTCAAGACCGAACCTAAGCACAATAACCTGTCTTTCTCTTTCTTTCAAGTCTCCAAGCAATGTATCGATATGCTCTCTGAGCATTACCGATTCTACATTTCCCTCAGGTGTCAAAACATTTGCATCGGCTACAAAATCTCCAAGGTTTGAATCATCTTCTTCACCTATAGGAGTCTCCAAAGATGCCGGCTCCCTTGCAATCTGCATTATTTCCATGACCTTTTCTTCCGTCATATCAAGTGCATTTGCAAGTTCTGTAACACTTGGCTCATAACCCAGTTCCAAAGTAAGTTTTCTTTGCATTTTGCTCATCTTGTTTATGGTCTCTACCATATGTACCGGAACTCTTATGGTTCTTGCCTGATCTGCAAGTGCTCTTGTTACAGACTGTCTGATCCACCATGTAGCATATGTTGAAAGCTTAAAGCCCTTTGTGTAGTCAAATTTCTCTACACCTTTTATAAGGCCTAAATTACCCTCCTGTACCAAGTCAAGGAAACTCATTCCCCTTCCTGTATATCTCTTTGCAATACTTACAACCAAACGAAGGTTAGCTTCTATAAGACGCTGCTTTGCGTATTCATCGCCATCCTGTTTTCTTTTCGCCAATTCAAGCTCTTCATTTGCTGTCAAGAGAGGTACAGTACCTATTTCTTTAAGATACATTCTTACAGGATCCTCAGTACCTACACCTTCAAGCAGGTCAATCGCACTGAGATCTATGTCCTCTTCAGAGTCCTTGTCAAACTCATCATCGTCGTCTAAGAGTAGTGAATCATCATCTGCAATACTGTCTATATTATCAATATTGTCTATATCAATATTAATATCATCCGAGATGTTTTCATTGATCTCAATACCCTTGTTCTCAAGGTAAGAATAAATCTGCTCTACGCTGTCAGCATTCAGCTCCGTACCCGCAAAAAAATCATTTATCTCACCTATATCAAGTTTCATGTCAGAAGCCATGCCCTTATTTACAAGTTCCTCCAGCTTCTGTAAGAACTCCTGCGGTGACATCTTTTTCTTATTTGCACTTTCACTGCCTTTTGATGCCTTAATTCCTGTAGTATTTCGGTTTTCTTTAGCCACTAAGATCATCCCTTCACAAATAGATGCCGATAATTGACATATCTATTTTTATTTTATCTGCAAACAATATAAAATAAATGCACATTCTTAAAATGAATATAATTGTCCATTGTATTTACCTCTACCATTTGCATTGACATTATAATGCTTTTAATATATTTTTTCAAGCGAATATTTATACAGTAAAATAGAAAATACTGTCAAAAAATATTATCTTTTTACACCAAAAAAGCTTGTAAACTCCTTTGTCAGGTACAATACAAGCTCTTTACCGAATTTCCATATAATAATTATCTGGTCGGCCTTGACAGATAAAATCTTCTGTCATCTTCTTTCTTATTTAAAGTGGTAACTGTATCCTCCAAGATTGCACTCTTAAAAACAGGATCGATATTTATGTACTCACTGTATATAAGGTCAAGTACAAGTAACATCGGGAACTGTGGAGAAATAAGATTTCCGTTCTCCAAATACTCAAGTGAAGCAACCAATACAACTTCATCACAGAATTCATGCAAATGAGGGTTATCCGCCGCCGTGAAAAATACTGTCTTCTTACCCCTGTCATGTGCATGTTTTAAAAGGAAAATAATATCCTCAGTCTTACCGCTTATACTGAATGCTACCACTGTATCTCCGTCTTTTAAAAATACGGACTGCATTCTTATTCTGTCGGAATCCGTAAGAGAGTCTATATCAAGTCCCACTCTCACAAAACGGCTCTCCATTTCACTTGCCGCATATCCTGAACTTCCCTTACCTACAGCTATGACCTTCTTTGAATTTACAAGCATCTTCACTATTCTTTGTACCTGATCGTTGTCAAGCAGTGAATATGCCTTATTCAAAAGATCCTGATATGTATTAAATACATTTTGTGTAGTGCTGTTACCGTTCGGCTTTTTTACTCTTGCACTGTCCAGGTAGGCAAATATAAATTCTCTGAAACCTACAAAGCCGCACTTTTTTGCAAATCTTGAAATAGATGCCTGTGATACATAGAGCTGTTCAGCCACATTCTGGATATTTATATCCATATTTGCATCACATTGTAAAAAATAATCCGCTATCTTTTTTTCAGTATTTGTAAAAAGCGTATATTTTGATTCTATTATCGGAATCACTGATTTTTCGTATATCATTTTCCCCTCTTTCCGCTACTTACTAACCCTTTACAGCACCCAGAGTAATACCTTTTGTAAAGTATTTTTGAAGTGCAATAAACACTATCAGTATAGGTGCTGCGGCCAGTGTAGCTCCCGCCATTATAAGTCCGAAATCTGTCGAGTTTTCTGCTTGTAGTTTAGCAATTCCCAGAGAAATTGTCAAATTAGAAGTAGAACTTAGCATAATAAGTTGCATGAAATAATCATTCCAGCTGTTGATAAATGTGAATATTGCCAAAGCACCCACTCCCGGCTTTACCATCTGGAAAACTATATCTGTAAATGTTTTAAATTCACTTGCACCGTCAATCCTTGCAGCTTCCAGCATTTCCGTAGGTATACCCTCAGAAAACTGCTTCATAAGAAATACACCGAAAGGCCATCCTACGGTTGGAAGTATAACCGCCCATATAGTGTTATAAAGCTTAAGTGCCGACATTTCTCTGATAAGAGGTATAAGAATAACCTGCTTAGGCAATGCCATAGCACATACTATAAGTGTAAAAAGTATTATCCTTCCATGAAATCTTTTTTTTGCAAGTGCATATCCCGCCATAGATGCTGTAAGACACGTAAGTACCATGGCCATAACCGCCATAAATACCGTATTTATCATCCATCTTACTGCTGCCGGCGCCATAGGTCCCTTTATAAATCCCAATTCAAATATAGGTGCCGTCTGTCTTGAGAACAGCTTTTTAAAGTTATCAAGTACGAGCTCTTTAGGTATCCAATCAGGTACCGGTGAATTTATTGAAACAGGTGTTTTAAATGCACCTGTAACTATCCAATACAGTGGAAAAACAAAGCAAAACGCCAGTGCTATCAGTATAATTATCGATACAACAGTATACAGTTTTTTTAGTGTATTTGAAGTTTTCATATTATCTCTCCTTTGCCACTCTAAACTGAATTGCAGACAATACCGCTATAAATATTGCGAGTACAACACCCATTGCATTTCCGTATCCGTATCTGAACATCTTAAATGCCATATAATAGATATAATACATTACAGTATCTGTTGAATGATTCGGTCCGCCTGATGTTAAAAGCTGTATAAGAGCGAAACACTGAAAACTGTTAATAGTTGTTATAACAAGAATATATAATGTTGTAGGCATAATCTGAGGCCATTTAATCTTCCAGAATAATTGCAATTCATTTGCTCCGTCCACCTGTGCGGCCTCAACCAATGAATTGTCCACATTTCCAAGTGCGGATACATATAATACTATAGGCTGACCTACAGATGTGGTAAGCAAGATAAGTATGATACATGCCAGAGCAAATCTCTCGTCTCCAAGCCAGTTGATATTTGTTTTTAAAATACCTGTACCTTTTCCGATATAGTTGAAGATACCGTAATAATTATTGTACATCCACTTCCAAACCACTGTAACGGCAACCGAACCGGTAACTACAGGGAGATAAAAGATACATCTGAAAACTGAAAGCACTTTATCATTTAGATTGTATATTACAGATGAAATCCACAATGAAAATATACAAACCACAGGAACTGAAACGATAACAATAACAAAGGTATTTTTAAGTGCCTTTAGAAAAATTCCGTCTTGAAACAGTTCTATATAATTTCCAAATCCGATAAATACATCCTTAGCATCCTTGCCCATTGTAGAATCAAAGAAGCTGGTATATATACATATAATCATCGGTATTATTACAAAACCGATAAAGAATACAAGGCTTGGTAATAAAAACATATAAGCTGAAGCGGTTTCTCTTCTTACCAATTCCTTTGACCTGGTTGTATAAACACCCTTTGCCATGTTTCCCCTTTCTAAAAAATGTTGCTAAAGAAAATCCTTAGCAACATTTTATAACATGTTAGATCACCTAACTATTTTTTAAAGATCAGTATTTTACTACTGTTATTATTGAGCTGCTGCAGCATTTGCGTTAGTTGTAAATGTTGCGACCTCTGTTGCCACATCGCCGCCTGCACCTATTCTCTGAAGCATGTTCCACCACTCTGTACGAGCTGTAGTCCATCCCTTTGTTACCTGATAGTAGTCACCCATTGAAGGCATGAACTTCTCTTCGAAAAGCTTCATTGCATCAGCTGTCTCTGTTCCCTCATATACACCTGTTACAGAAGGTCTTACAGGGAAGAATCCTGAAGCCTTAACGCTTTCCTTAACCTGTGCCTCATCATTACATACGAAGTCGATAAATGTCTTTGCAGCTTCAATCTTACCTGCATCTCCGTTGTCAAAGATTCCATATCCCCAGATACCGCCGCAAAGCTCTGTAACGCCGTCGTCACTTGGGAATAACATAGGTATAATCTCATCACCTGCATTTGTCTTTCCTGCAGGGCCGTTATCTGAATTTGTCTGCTGTGATGCATTCCAGCAAAGTGACATTGCCAAAGTACCGTTTCTGAACAATGTAATCTCGTCACCACCTGCTATAGAAGGATCAAAGTTTAAACCTGCCTGATCAACAATTGCCTGTAAAGCTTTCTTGTTCTCTTCAGAATCAACTGTATACTTTGTATGATCCTTATCTGTAAATGTACCTGAGTAAAGATTGTTTACCAAAGCTCTTGTTCCCTGATCTCCACCCTGTGAAACACAGTATATAGCACCGACATTTTGCTGTCCTGAATCATATACCGCCTGAACAGCCTTAAGGAAGTTGTCTGTTGTCCATGTATGTGTATCTAAATCAAGATACTTTAATGCATCAGCCTTCTCAAACATTGTCTTATTTATAGCCATACAATGTGCAACCATAAATGCAGGATACTCATAAAACTCACCTGTAGGACTCTTACATGCAGCTTTTACAGGATCATAGATATCTGATGCCGCATCCTTTTCAAACATATCCTTCAAGTCTACCATAAGTCCCTTTGCACCCCAGTTGGCTACAAGTCTTTCAGGTCCCTCAAGTACGATATCAGGTGCCTGCTTTCCTTCTATAGCAGTATTGATCTGATCGTCACCGTTTTGATAGTCAAGATACTCTACAGTTACCTTAATATTCGGATACTTCTCATTGAACTTTTTGATAATTCCGTCAACTGTTGCAGAGTCTCCCCATTTACCTACAGGATATGTCCAGAGTGATATCTCAGCCGCATCTTTTGCCGCCTCACTTGCTCCCTCCTGCTTTGTATCCGCCTTTGAATCAGCCGCTGCACTTGTTTGATCTGCCGCTTTTCCTCCTCCACATGCTGCGAGCATACCCGCCGCTGTAAGTGTCAAACCTGTTAACAATAATTTCTTCATATTTCCTCCTTAATGAGTCTTACACTCAAGATTATTCACAAATAATGCGTTACAACCGGTTTTATAAACTTATCTCTCAATGTTTAAAAACCTTGACCTCTACACAACTTGTTCAAGCGCTTTTGAAAATTCTTTTGTTATAAGTTGTGGTCTGGTAATAATTGAACCTACCACCACACTGAACGCTCCAAGTTCTATTACTCTCCTACATTTCTCAGGTGTATTGATATTACCCTCAGCTATTACTTTATGCTTTACTTTAGCGAGGATATTTCTCAATATCTCAAAATCGTTCTCCTCAATCCTTAGACCTTCACTCTCCTTAGTATATCCGACCATAGTAGTACCGATGAAGTCAAAACCTAATTCGTCCGCAAAGATTGCCTCCTCTTCTGTTGAACAATCCGCCATAAACAGCTTATCAGGATACTTTGCTCTAACTTCTCCAAAGAACTCCTTCAAGCTTTTTTTGCCCGGTCTGAGTCTGCTTGTCGCATCCATTGCTATTATATCAACTCCCGCTTCTACCAAAGCATCTACCTCGTCCATTGTAGGTGTGATATAAATCTCACTGTCATCATAATCTTTTTTAATGATTCCGATTATCGGCAAATCCACCTGTTTTTGTATCTCTTTGATATCCACAACAGAATTTGCTCTGATGCCGAAAGCTCCGCCCATCTTTGCCGCAAGAGCCATTCTCCCCATAATGAAGTCTGAATGTAACGGTTCATTTTCCAGTGCCTGGCATGAAACAATCAGTTTCCCTTTTAGGTTTTTGATTCTGTCATTCATTTTTACTACCTCCATCTGAAAGTATCTTACCATTTCTGAAAATAAATTTCAATACTCCTGTCGCATTCTGTTTCTACTTTCCCGTGCTTGCCAAGCTGTTATTAAAAGTAAACATTTTAAATTGTATTTATTTGTGCACAAAGTACTAATATACATATTTATCCCACACTTTCAGATATTGAAAAATTAAAGTCTCCTTTTTCATTAAAAAAGAGATACGAGTCTCCCCATATCTCTTCATTTATTAAAAACTATTCAAGGCAGTGAAAATATAAGTAAAACCTAGAGTAATATATATTTCAATATAAACAATATTGAAAGTATATACATAAGCGGTGTAACCTTCTTAGCTCTTCCTGTAAGGGCATTGATAAATACATAAGATATAATTCCCATTGAAATACCCTCTGAAATACTGTAGAAGAGCGGCATTGCAACTATACAGATATAGCAGGGAATGGCTTCTGTCATATCTGAGAAATCAATATGTACAACGTTTGAGAACATATAGAATCCTACCACTATAAGTGCCGGTGCTGTTGCAAAAGAAGGTATTGCAAGGAATATAGGTGATAATAACAATGAAGCCGCAAAAAGAACTGCTGTTGTCATTGCTGTAAGACCTGTTCTTCCACCTTCTGAAACGCCTGAAGCGGACTCAACGAATGTTGTAACTGTTGTTGTACCAAGCATTGCACCTGCTGTGGTAGCTACGGCATCCGCAAGTAATGCACCCCTGATATTTGGAAGCTTACCGTCTTTATCAAGCATTCCGGCCTTTGTAGATACACCTATCAATGTACCGATAGTATCAAACATATCTACAAATAAGAATGCGAACATAACTACAACAAACTCCAATGTTGCAATCTTGTGGAACTCAAGCTTGAATAAAACCGGTCCTATACTCGGTATACTGAGTCCGTTTGAAAAATCAGGTAATACACTGTAAAAACCCAGTGCAGGGTTTGGAACATACAAACCTGTAATCTGAGCGATTATACCTAGAACCCATGTTGCCAATATACCGAGTAAGATATTTCCCTTTACTTCTTTTACAACCAGGAATGCTGTAATAAGCACACCGATTATAGCAATAACAACTGTAATACCTGCATCATTTCCTGTAGCAATTACACCTTCAACGCCATGTACCTTGTTGTATCCTCCAAGTGAGAATAATTGTACAAGTGTTTTACCAGCGCCTATAACGATCTTAGCATTTTGAAGTCCGATAAATGCGATAAAAATTCCGATACCCACACTTACAGCTGATTTTAAGTTTCTTGGAACCGCATTAAAGATAGCCTCACGCACATTTGTAACTGAGAGTGCTATAAATATAATACCTTCTACAAATACCGCTGTAAGAGCTGTCTGCCAGCTATATCCCTTACCTAAAACTACACTATAAGTAAAATATGCATTAAGTCCCATACCCGGTGCAAGTGCAAAAGGATAGTTTGCAAACAATGCCATAAGTGCAGTACCTAAAAATGAAGCTATTGCAGTTGCTGTAAACACGGCACCTCTGTCCATATCTGCATAACTTAAGATATCCGGATTAACTGCTAAAATATATGCCATTGTCATAAATGTTGTAATACCGGCAATAATCTCGGTTTTTACATCGGTTCCGTTTTCTTTCAGTTTAAAAAACTTTTCCATATATAGTCTCCTTTTTTTTATTATACTCCGGTGATACTCGGCCCGGAGTTTTTAGTTTTCTTGTAAGTCAAATTTAATTAAAGATATTTAAGTCTATATATCACTGCCATTCAATATATTTTAAAAATCTAATTTGCCTCAATGTCTATGAACTTATTTTCAAAAATATCGAATAACCCCCCGGCAGTGAGTTTCAACTCGGGAATAACCATAAGTGACATAAACGTAAGTGACATAACAGGCTCAAGGCTTTCGTTAACCCCTAATTCAACTACAGCCTTTTTGTGAAGACTTAAAAGTTTCTTTGAAACCTCTTCACCGCTTAAATCACTCATAAGTCCCGCTACAGGCAAAGACAGGCTTTCAATCACCTTTCCGTCCTTTACCAGCGCAAAACCTCCACCGTTTTGTTTCACATTCTCTATAGCAAGATCCATTTCATCATCATTTACGCCTACGCAGATAATATTATGTGAATCATGTGCTACGGATGCCGCTATGGCACCGCTTTGTATACCATATCCTTTTATTATTCCCAGTCCGATCTTACCTGTATTGTGATGCCTCTCTATGACCGCACATTTGCAGGCATCTATATTTTTATCAAAGACAAAAAGACCGTTTTCATCTCTTTTTATCTTTATCCTTGTTTTCTTTGAAAGCACTCCTCCCGCAATCATTTCAATTGCATAAACCTCATCGGATTTCAGCCACATTTGTAGCATTTCCTTTTTGAAGTTATCCAGATGTACAGTATTTGACACATCTGTAATATCATGCTTTTTTAACTCTTTGAGATACTCTCCCTCTCTTGCAACTTCCTCACCGAGGATATATACCGATGATACTTTAAAATCTTTCAGTTCATCGAATATAACAAGATCAGCCCTCTTTCCCGGAACTATCATTCCCCTGTCTTTTAATCCATAGCAATCGCTTACATTTACAGTAGCCATTGCAATTGCCATAACAGGTGAGATTCCGGCATTTACCAGAGTTTTCAAATGATATTCAAGATGTCCGTCCTCAAAAATTGTCTTCGGTTGTCTGTCATCCGAACATAATAAACATCTTCTGAAATTAAACTCGTTTATTCCGGGTATCAGTGCCTCAAGATTGTGACAGGCTGATCCCTGTCTCAGCTGTACATAGATGCCTCTGCTCAATCTGTCTTCCATCTCTTCAAGTGTGGAGCACTCATGATCCGTGTCAATTCCGGCGCAGGCATATGCATTTAATGCCTTACCGAACAGATTAGGACTGTGTCCGTCTACAATTTTCCCGTGATCCTTTGCTAAAATAAGTTTATCAATGGCAATGTCGTCATTTTCAATAACGGCATTGTAGTCCATGAACTCACCAAGTCCCGGAACATCTTTTGATACTATATCATCTGCCATATCCTCAGCCGATATCACACATCCCGAATCCTCCATCTTTGTTGCAGGTACACAGGACGGCATCATATATTCTACGGACAGGCAGGTGTTTTTTGCGGCCTCCTGCATATAGTGAAAGCCCTTTATCCCACATACATTCACTATCTCATGAGGATCCGCTATGACAGTGGTAGTACCGTGAGGTACCACCATTCTGCCGAATTCTTCAGGAGTACAGTATGATGACTCTATATGAATATGTGCATCCATAAGACCCGGTGCGATATATTTCCCATCTATATCCACCTCTATTTCACCATCATACTCTCCAAATCCTGCAATATAACCTTCTGCTATAGCGAGGTCCGCTTTGAATATTTTTCCGCTGCAGACATCCACTATAGAGCCGTTTTTTAGTACAAGATCAGCTTTTTTATTCCCATTTGCCACATCAATCAGTCGCTTTAAACTATCTTTGTTCATACTCCCTCCAAAAGCCAAGCTCCTATCGATCAGTCAACACCAAGTCTCTTCTTCATTGTCTTTTCAACTGCTACAAGTATGTTCTCATAACCTGTACATCTGCAAAGATGCCCTGAGAGTAACTTTCTCAGCTCTTCTTTTGAATAGAGTTTTCCACTGTTAAGAATCTCCGTAGCCGACATTACAAATCCGGGTGTACAGAAACCGCACTGTATAGCAGCCTCATCTATAAATGCCTGCTGCAAATCCGATATCTCACCGTTTGGTCCCATAAGACCTTCCAATGTAAGGATATCTTTGCCCTCGGCCCATACTGCCAGATAAATACATGAGTTAAATGCCTCTCCGTTTATAAGAACATTACATGCTCCGCACTCTCCTACCTCACAGCCTTTTTTTACGGAAGTAAGTCTATAGTCATTTCTAAGCATATCTGTAAGTGAACTTCTTACATCTACCATTTTCTCACATTTCTTGCCGTTGATGGTACAACTGACCAATTTATAACTCTGTCCTGTCATCGACCTTACCTCCTGCCTGCTTTACAGCCTTTTCACAAGCTTTTCTTGCCATAACAACACCGATATGACATCTGAAAGCTTTACTTGCTCTCCATGAATCACGAGGATTGATATCTTCCAAAACTTTCTGTGCAAAAGCTTCTATATTCTCCTCATTAACTTCTTTTCCTCTGATAAAGTTTTCCGCTGAAGGAACTCTCATAGGAATAGGACCGGCTACACCGTAAGCTATTCTTACATCCTCAAAGCTCTTTTTATCTTCTGAGAGCTTTACATTTACCGAACAGCCGGTAGTAGCAATATCCATTGCCTCTCTCATTGCATACTTTATATAATGACCTTTATAACCTTCATATGCCTTCTTTGGGATAATAATAGCTGTCTGTATCTCTCCCTCTTTTAAATCCACTGTTCCGGCCTTTATATAAAATTCATTTATAGGTACTAATCTTCTGTAGCCCTCTCCGGCTATCTCAACCTGTGCATCCCATGCAAAAAGTGTGGAAGCGGAGTCTGCCGATGTAACACCGTTACATGTATTTCCACCGATAGTTCCTATATTTCTGATCTGCGGTCCACCTATCTGATCCACGGCTTCACCAAGTACATTTATGTATTTTTGTATAATAGGATTCTTTGTAATATGTGAGAAGCTTGTTAAAGATCCTATTCTTATATTTTCATCGGCATCAAGGCAGATACCTCTAAGCTCATCAAGCATATAGATACTTACAAGCTCCTTACCCGCTCTCTTTCCTTCTCTTATCTGTACCAAAACATCACTTCCTCCGGCAATAACCTGTGAGCCCGGATGTTCTTTTAAAAGTCTGCAAGCATCATCTACGCTTGTCGCCTCATATAAAGCTTTTATATCGTACATTTCTTCCTCCTACTTAAGTAAACCTGCTTTGTCAAAATATTCATACAGTTTTTCCGGACGTAAAGGTAATTCATTAACACCTACACCTGTAGCATTCATAATAGCGTTTCTTATAGCCGGTGCCACAGGACAAACCGGTGGCTCACCCAATGATTTTGTACCGAATGGTGATGTAGGCTCAGGATTTTCAATAAATGCCGTCTCAAGATGTGGATGATCCATGCATGTAGAAAGCTTATAATCAAGCAGGTTATCATTTAAGACTTTTCCTGTCTTCTTATCTACAAGCTGTACCTCCGAGAGTGCATATCCTATACCCATACTCATACCGCCTTCAACCTGTGCCTTAGCAAGTGCAGGGTTGATAAGCTTACCGCAGTCATGTACATTTATTATCTTTGTGAGCTTTGCTTTACACATATCTATATCAACTTCAACCTCTGCAAAACAGCATCCGAATGAATATGCATTTGACTTAATCTGTGCTGTAGACTCCGCTGTAATATGTCTGCTGTCACTTAGAGAATAAAGTGCTTCTGTTGCCAGATCTCTTAATGAAATAAGCTCTCTGTTATCTGTAGTTCTTATTATCATAGAATTCTTTATATCTGTAATTGCCGGTGGCATATTTGTCAAAATATAAGCATAGTCAAGAATCTTCTGCTTCAAAAGTCCTGCTGTCTTTGCAATAGAGAAACCACCTACATAGGTCTGTCTTGAAGCATATGAACCTGTACCGAAAGGTGTAATATCGGTATCCTGGTTTGAAACAACATGCACTTCATCCGTGCTGATTCCAAGAACTTCTGCAGCCATCTGTGAGAATGCCGTATCAGCTCCCTGTCCTATCTCAGTCTCACCAAGCTGTAATGTTACAGAACCGTCCTGATTGAGTACCATTCTTGATGATGACGACTCAAGTGATATAGGCCAAACCGCAGTATTATACCAAAATGCAGCCATTCCTATACCTGTTCTTACTCTGCCTGTCTGTTTTGAAAGCTCTTTGACTCTGTTATCATAGTCCATATAAGCTTTACCTTTTTCGATACATTGTCTGAATGTATCATAGTAGTTTTCATTCTTTGAAAAAGCGTCCTTATATCCCTGTGGCATAAGATTCTTAAGTCTGAAGTCGATAGGTGGAATACCCATTATCTTCGCAACATCTTCCGTATGAGACTCTACCGCAAACATAGCCTGCGGAATTCCGTATCCTCTCATAGCTCCCGCTACAGGTCTGTTTGTAAATACCGTATATGCATCACCTTCAACATTATCACATGGATAAAGCTGTGGGAAGGCTCCGAGTCCCTTTGCCGCGATAGAATGTCCGTGTGAAGCATATGCACCCTGGTTTGAGAATGCTTCTATCTTTCTTGCGGCATATGTACCGTCTTTTCTTACATGTGAAATTATATGGAACTTTATACCATGTCTTGTTCTGTTTGCAAAGAAAGTTTCCTCTCTGCTGCAATCAAGCTTTACAAGATGTCCTCCCACCTGTAATGAAAGGAATGCACAAAGCGGCTCATATAATATATCCTGCTTATTTCCGAAGCCACCACCGATATAAGGCTTAATAACTCTTACATCTCCCCAAGGAATACCGAGAGCCTGACCTACAACTCTTCTTGCAATATGAGGAATCTGCGTAGAAGCTACTATCGTAATTCTTTTGCCTTCTGCATATGCGTAGCAGATAAAGTTCTCTATATGGCAATGCTGTACAGGTTCGGTATTATACCATCTGTCAACTACCGTAAGGCCCTCTTCTTTGATTGCCTCAGCATAATTACCTCTGCTAAGACTTGTGTGCTTTAAAATATTGTTAGGGTAATCCTTATGAATCTGTGGTGCACCGTCCTTCATAGCTTCCAAAACATCTGTAACCACAGGGTACTCTTCATATTCCACCTTTATAGCTCTGAGCGCCTGATTTGCAGCCACCTCATTTTCAGCTATAACAGCCGCAACATCATCACCGTAAAACTTAACTTCATCAGTGAGAAGTAATCTGTCTGCAACGTCCTGATGGCTTACGTCTGTAGACCATGGATGTCCTGCTGTAGGGAAGTAATTTCTATACTGTCCAAGATCAAAGCAAGTGACAATCTTAACAACTCCCTCAATCTTCTTTGCCTCACTTGTGTCAACAGAAAGAACTTTTCCGTGAGCTATTGTGGAATGCACTATTTTTGCCACATATGCTCCCGCATCACATAAATCGTCAGTATATTTTGTTCTACCTGTGACCTTGTCAAACGCATCCACTCTGGTGATACTTTTTCCAACCTCCATATTATTTCCTCTCTAATTTAATATTTTATATTATTTAATTTATATACCTTTACCATCTTGTAGCAATTAGCTTCCTCGTCTTTGTAAGTTGATAAAAATATAAAATTAAACAGTGACCGTTTTTACTCCGGATACATATTTTGCTCTCAATGAGCATTCATCCGACAGATATAAGAATCTTTCAAATCTCTTTCTTATATCATCAATATCCTTATTCAATTCCTCATCATTTATTACAAGCATATCCGCTTCAAATCCTTCTTCAAAGGCTCCCACCTTTCCGAAGTAACTTCCCGGAATCCTTGTTGCTATAGCAAATGCCTCAGCAAGCTCCAGAGGTTTTGAATTTTCATCTATATATCTCCAATAAAGCTTTGAAAGCCCTATTGCTTCTACCGCCTGGTTTAATATATTCAGCGAGTATCCCGCCGCTATATCACTTCCAAGCCCTACTTTTATACCCTTATCAAGAAATTTCCTTATAGGCGCTATTCCCGATGACAGACATATATTTGACTGCGGACAATGAGCTACATACACATTTTTCTCCTTTAAAAGTTCAATCTCCTTATCATCAGAGTATACACAATGTGCCATAACCGTGTCTACCTTACTTTTATTCAGATTACCTCTTTTATTGTAAGCATCAAGATATCCGTCCGAATCCGGGCAAAGCTCCCTTACCCATTCGACTTCCTTGGGATTTTCCGATAAATGTGACTGTAATCCGTAAATATCTCCTCTAATCTTTCCAAGTTCTTTCATCAATTCATCACTGCAACTTGGAATAAATCTTGGAGTAATTATCGGCTTTATATTCTTATATCTGTCTTTACAGATATCAAGCCATTTAACTGTAGAATCTATAGATGACTCTGTAGTTTCAATAAGTTCATCTGTAGAATTTCTGTCCATGTTTACCTTACCTACAAAACATTTCAATCCGCTCTTTTCCAGCATATCCATCAACAGTATTGTAGCATCCGTATGCAAGGTCGCAAATACTACCGCTCTTGTGGAATAACTTTTAGACAATGTATCCACGAATTTTTTATAGGCTTTTTTTGCATATTCTATATCCTTGTATTTGGCTTCTTCGGGAAATGTATATGTATTGAGCCAATCTAAAAGTTCCATATCCATTCCAAGCCCTCTGAAGGCAAATTGAGGTGCATGAAGATGCATATCTATAAGTCCCGGTAATATCAAAGAATCTCCGTAATCTTCTATCTCCTCATTCTTTAAAGCATCAGGAAGCTCGTCTTGCGAATATATTTTTGATATAACGCCGTTTTCAACTACTAAAAAGCTGTTTTCTCTTATCCTGATCGTACCTTTTTTTGTACAATCCACCAAATTTCCTTTAACTATCATATTCTCCCCTAATAAAAATATGAGGTGCTTTCCATTGTGCATGGAAACACACCTCACTCCACCCACAATTTCTGTGGGCCTATAGTCAATTATTACGGTAATTGGTAGAGACGCTCAACCGATTATGAGCTTATATTAGGCCTCTAAATCAATATTTTTATGTATTTCTTCTAAAAGAACACATTCAAATATAACTCAAGTATCAATTTATATATAAAGGATATCACCTAATTAATTTTTAGTCAAACTTTTTTAGAGTTTTTTATATGAATTATGCCATATATTTATTTAAATTATCAATATATCTATAAGATTTGTCCTATTATATTTTTTTCAATGTATTTTCTCAAGTACATGAGAGTACGCCTCTTTTGTATCAATATCCAAAAGCTCATCCTCATTTTCTATATCCACGAATAAAACCTCGCAAATATGCGCTTTTATAAGCTTTTTACCACCTTCTTCTTCTCCAAGTAAGAGAAGTTCATCAAAGCATTCACTTGAAAATATACATGGATTTCCAAGCCTGTTTTTGCATCTTACACTACTTATAGTTTTATTCGATTTTTGAAATTCATCTATTATCTTTGATATCGTTTCGGACCTTAGCAAAGGCTGATCGCATACACCGAAAAGTACACTGCCTGAATTCTCAATATTTTTCAGTTTACTCACCGCAAGCTTTATTGATCTTGATTTACCAAGCTCCGGCTTGTCATTATATATGGTTATAAATCCGTTCTTTTTATAATAATCTAAAATCTCGGTGTCCTTACCGACTATTATCTTATTGTCAAAGTCATATGCCCTTTTATATATCTTTTCCATATATTGATAGAGCTTAACACCTTTTATATCTGCCAAAAGCTTGTCTCCGCCAAATCGTTTACCTTCTCCTGCGGCCAAAATCACCAGATCCATCAAGCTCTCCTGCCGCTTATTTTGCTAAGTATAGCTTCGAGTACTCCACCGCCTATGGCGCTTGCCTTATCCGATACACTGAAGCAATATTCCCTTTCGGCTCTCGGATCCACATCACCGGATTTCATACCTTTCTTTACCTTTACACCGTCTTGCAAAAGTCCTCTTACAATACCGTCAATGTTCGCATATACAGGTGTTTCATCACAGTATGCCAGCAAATCTCCGGCCTTTACAAAGTCTCCGATATTTACCTTTGCGCTGAATATTCCGTCTGCAGTTGCTCTTATGATTCTTTCCACAGTGTATCCGCCTATATTTCCGGGAACTCCTGTATTTGGATAAGCACTTCCGCTCCATATTACTCTTCCAAGATTATGTCCTCTTTTGGTTTCAACTACGGCATGACAGTCAACTCCTGCTTCAAATCCCGGACCGACACCTATTACAATATCCGCATCGGTTATTTTAGTACCTATATTTGTCTTTGCAATAATTGCATCCACTATAATATCAGGCTTATATTCCTTCATGATCTCACCACTTGGATCCACTATTACAGGTATACATCCCGACTCAATTACAGTTTCAATCATTGAAGTATTTTCGCAGAGTTTTCCGGTTATTCCTTCAACCTGTGTCTCACCTGTATAAACGGCAGGTGAAAATGCAACCGTTCTTCTTACTGTAGTTGGTATGGCGATATCCGACATAATTATGTCAAATCCCGATCTGTACAACCTTAAAGCAATTCCTGTTGCCAAATCCCCGGCACCTCTTATCCAAATTTTTTTGTCCATCATAAACCTTCTCTCTAAGCTAGAAATTCAAAATCACAAAACTCTCTGTTATTATTATATGAAGTTATTGAAACTTTGAAATTTTTAAAACTGTTTTCTTCACAAAAAATATTTATATATTTTTCTATCTCTAAAGCCTTTCTCACCTCTTCTTTAGTGTCGGCCTTATTTATAATAAATAAAGTTTTTCTGTTATTTATTCCTTTAAACTCCGCCCTCTTATCTGTCAATATCCTTGCAGCATCCTCTTCACTGAGTATATGATCTTCATCCCAACCAAAAATTTCTGCAGCTCTTTCATACCTGAAACATTTTTCGCTTATCTTTTTTCCGACAGCATCAATACCAATACATACTATACAAATATCTGTATTTTCAGGTATTACCGGCTCTCCTTCTCTTGGAATTTTTATCGGTAAGCGCTTTGCTCCGTCCGCTTCAACCAATACTATATCGGCAAATTTGTCGAGCTCCTGCACCTCTATTATATCAAGAGATGATAATTTTTCACCTGCATTTTTTCCTATAACCACAGGTTCATCCCTAAACTCCAATTTTTCAAGTTCTTTTGCGGAATCAATCAGAGTATATACATCCGGTTTTACTATATGAGTTGTTGTGGTAATAACTACTTTTTTGCCCTTTTTGGCAAAATATCTCCCTATATAAAACATGGTGGTGGTTTTTCCACCACCACCAACTAATGAAATTATCATTTATTGCATACCAACCAATTTCTTTACATCCATATCCTTCGGCAATACGAAGTTTAATATCATTGAAAGTACAAATACACCTGCCACAGAGTTACCTGCAAAAATATCTCCTATAACCTTCGGGAAATAATCAAATATACCCGGTGTCTGAGTAAATCCTATTCCGATACTTATAGCCAATGCCACAATTACAGTATTTCTCTGATTGAATCCACATTTTCCGATCATGTTCATACCGCTTACTACGATAGTACCGAACATCATTATTGTACATCCGCCAAGTACAGGCTGTGGCAATGTTGAAAAGAATGCTCCTATAGGAGGGAACAATCCTGCAAGAATAAGTGTAAGTGCACCAAACATAATAGTAAATCTGTTTACTACCTTTGTCATTGCGATAAGTCCTACATTCTGTGAAAATGATGTTATAGGAGTACAACCGAACAATCCTGATACGGCACTTAAGAAACCGTCACATGCAAGTGATCCTGATATTTCCTTCTCTGTGATATCTCTGTCAAGTCCGCCTGCAACAACCGCTGTGGTATCACCTATAGTCTCTGCTGCAGATACAAGAAAAACAACCACTATAGATAAAATTGCACTTATATTAAACATAGGCTTATATGGTAATATTCTAGGTAATGCTACAAAACCTACTTCCTTTATTGTTTCTGCAAAATGTGAGAAATCAACTATTCCAAATATGAAAGAAGCGATATATCCAACTACAAGACCGAACATTACATTAAGCTGCTTCCAAAATCCTTTAGCTAATGAGCTAAATGTTATACATGATACCAGTGTTATAAGTCCTACAAGCATATATTTAGGAGCACCGAAATCATCAACATATCCGCCTCCGAAGCTTTTTGCACCTACTCCAAGCAACGAAAATCCGATTGTAGTAACAACGCTCGCCGACACTATAGGTGAAATTATCTTCTTCCAGTACTTATAGGTCAGGCCCAGACAACCTTCTACACATCCGCCAACTATTACCGCACCTATCATCGTTTGGTAATTAAAGTTCGAGGCTATGTAGGTCAGAGTTGCAACAAAGGTAAAACTTACACCCATTACAACCGGCAGCCTTGCACCTACTCTCCATACCGGATACAGCTGAATCAATGTACCCAGACCTGCTATAAACATAGCACTTTGCAAAAGTCTTGCAAGATCAACACCGCTGATACCCGGCACATCGCTTCCAAGCAACTTTGCCACACCACATACCATAGCTATCGGCGCAAGATTTGAAACGAACATGGCCATAACATGTTGCAGTCCGAAAGGTATTGCTTTTGCCACAGGAACTCTTCCGTCCAATTTGTAAATATTGTCAATACTTACATTTGAACTGCTTGTCTTTTCACTCATTTTAATCCTCCTTAAAAAAGACATTTATTTTTACATCTCTTAGAGATGAAATGTACTAAGGATCAATATTTAAATTCCCCTTTGTTAAAAATATATCAATTCAAAAAGTTTAAATACGCATCAGATATTCTCTGATGCGTCAAATATCTACATATTGATTATTTAATTGTAAACTTTCCTTTGGTATATTTAATAAAAAAATATTGTTACAGCTTTTATTTTTTATATACTATCATTTTTTCTTACAAAAATCAATCTAAATATTATTTTTTATGAGCGTATCATACTATTTTTTAGACCAAACATATTAATATTTTACATATTTGTTTAACACTGTTTATTATATAGTTTTAATGCCAAACCTTACTTGCTTTATCATACAGAGGATTTTCTTTTTTAATCAAGTTATCTATTAAATCCGCCGACTCAAAAGGAACACACCATGCCAGTCCGCAACCTGAGGAAAGTTCTTTCGGAACAGGTATCAACCTTCCCGGTACATTTTCTTTTGTACACAAACTTTCAAATGCCATTGCGGCTGTGGTGGTTTGAAAGGTCACTATATATTTCCAACTTTTTTCTCTCATTATTCTTCCACTATTTCTTTTAACGCTTTTATAACAGCATCTATTTCTTCCTCTGTATTAAAATATGAGAACGAAAATCTTGCTATTCCCTCGTCAGCCGTTCCCAACGCCTTATGCATCAAGGGCGCACAGTGCGCACCTGCCCTTATGGCTATATCATAATCCTCACCAAGATAATCAGCCAAATCTCCAGAATGAATTCCGTCTATATTTATCGGCAAAATACTTCCATGCCTTATATACTCCGGTTCTTTTTCAAATTCGGAACAATCCGTATAAAACTTTATACCTTTTATATCCTTTACACCGTTATAAAGCCTTTTTAACAGACTCATCTCTTTTTTATGAATATTTGTAATTCCAATTTCATTTATAAAATCAATTCCGGCACCAAGTCCTGCAATACCCATAATATTTAAAGTTCCTGCCTCTAATCTTGTGGGATACTCATCAGGTTGCTCCTTATTAAAGGATTGCACACCGCTTCCTCCTACCTTAAAGGTATCTATCAAAATATCGGAATTTATAACTATACCTCCTGTACCCCCCGGTCCGAACAGTCCCTTATGACCTGTAAAACAAAGGATGTCTATCCCCGTTTTATTCATATCTATCTTGATATTTCCGGCACTTTGAGATACATCCACTATAAAATACAGATTATTCTTCCTTGCTGTTTTTCCAATGTACTCTAAATTCGCTATTTCTCCGGACACATTAGATACATGGTTTACAATTATAGCCTTTGTATTTTCTTTTATATGCTTTTCAAATTCGTCATATTTTAATTTGCCGCTTTCATCTATTCCGATAAAATCAATGTCTATATTCTTGGTTTTTTCAAGCTTATAGAGCGGTCTAAGCACGCTGTTATGCTCCGTTACCGTACTTATTACATGATCGCCGCTACCGAATAGTCCGAACAATACGATATTTAAACTCTCTGTGGCATTGGACGTAAAAATCACTTTTGAGGGGTCGCTGCTTCCGAAAAATTTTGAAATCTTTTCTCTTGTTTCATAGACCATTCTACCCGAATCAAGTGCGGCCCTGTATGCACCTCTACCACTGTTTCCATAAGATGTAAGTGCATGATTTATAGCTTCTATTACATTTATCGGTTTTTTGAATGTAGTGGCAGCATTATCCAAATAAATCATTATGGTCTGATCACAAGGTCCGCTTCCATGAGATAACTTACAATATCATACATATTTGTTACCTCGCCTACCGAAAGCTTCTCGCTGAGTCCGTAGTTGTTAAGACATGCACCGCAGGAATAGATTTTTGCACCTGCTTTTTCCAAAACCTTCAAATCTTCAATACTTGCAGAACCCTCCGTAGTAATTCTTACACCTGTATTGTAGAACAGAATTTTTGCAGGTGGTATATCCTGTGAACTGAGAGCATAGATAAAGCCCTTTAAAAGAGTCTTACTGAACTCTTCATCACCGTCACCCATCTTATCTGAATCTATTACCACAATTGTTTCTTTTAATTTTATCTCATCAGACTTTGCATTTGTCTTAGCAACAGGCTTAGCATCAAAAACTTCTCCACCGTTTACATTTATAGTAACGATGTACTCTGTATTTGACTTTTTCTCAAAAGAAGCCTCATACTCTTTTTGCTTTGCCATCTTTAAAAGGTTTTGTACCGCAATCTCATTGTCAACACTGACCTCTACTACTCCGCTTCCTCCAAGCTCTCTTATTGCATTCTTTGTCTTAACTACAGGTATAGGACATGCATCCCCTATTGCATTTACTTTTATCATATTATCCTCCTATTTATCAGCTACTTTTATAGCTGTATTTTCTCTTTCTCTTATTTCTCCTACAATTGCTGCAGGCATTCCTGCCTCTTTTAATTCATTTAAAAGTTCATCCGCCTCTTCTTTTCCTACGGCAAGTAAGAGCCCTCCCGATGTCTGAGGGTCGAATAAAATTTCTTCCATTGCGAAAGGTACATCCTCAAAAATCACATTTTCACCCACATAATTTCTGTTTCTCTGTCCTCCGGCTGTAATAAGAAATTCATCAGCCAAAGCTTTTGCCGCCTCAAATACCGGAATCTGTTTTGCATAAATTTCACATGACTTATCATCACCCATCATTTCCATCAGATGGCCTAAAAATCCGAAACCTGTTATATCGGTGCATGCATGAATATCGTATTTTTTTGATATATCACAGGCATATTTATTTAATGTCCTCATGGAATCAACAGCTTCATTTAAGGTATTCTCATCCGCCTCACCTATTCTTGCGGCAGTACATATTATTCCTACTCCAAGCCTTTTTGTAAGTATCAGTCTGTCTCCGGGTTTTCCTGTGTTATTTGAATATATCTTCTTAGGATTTACAATACCGGTAACACTGAGACCGTATTTTACATCCGTATCATCTATTGAATGTCCTCCGGCAAGTACTCCGCCTGCTTCTTTTACCTTTTCAAGTCCGCCTCGCATTATTTCTCCAAGGATATTCAAATCACTGCTTTGCGGAAAGCATACTATATTTAATGCGGTTTTTACTTCACCTCCCATGGCATATATATCACTTAAGGCATTTGCTGCCGCTATCTGTCCGAATGTGTACGGATCTTCTACCATCGGCGGAAAGAAATCAAGTGTTTGAACAAATGCGATGTCATCTGTAAGCTTATATACCGCCGCATCATCTTTTGCATCAAATCCTACCATTAAGTTCTCATCAAAATTTTGCTTTGGCAATCTCTCAAGTATATGGCTGAGTATTCCCGCTCCCAGTTTTGCAGTACAACCGCCGCCTTTGCAGTAAAGTTTTTCCATATTGCCTCCTAAAATATTACTTATCTATATCGTCAATATATAAACTAATGACTATTATAACCCCTTTATACTTATTTTCGCAATCAAATCAGGCAAACATTTTATATAATGTAACATTTGATAACAAACGAAAGATTTATGTAATATTTAAATCAATTGAACAAAATTTATTTATATGTTATAATTTTAAACCATAGTGACTTTAGTTTACTAATGTATTCTTTTTTTAGGAGGAAATATGCATTTAAAAAGAATTTCAGCTGTATTTGCGTCCGCATTGATGATTTCTTCAGTATTATCATCCAACGTATTTGCAGCAACAATAAGAAAAAATGTTACAGGTGGCTCGGTAGCTGTAGAAACATCAGCTCAGACTGAGACAGCTGAAAGCACAGAGGCTGCAACTTCTGCAGCTACAGGTGAGGTGGTATCTACAAACGATTATATACCTTCCACTATTAATAATGTAAATATGCCGGAAAACCTTGACCTTGACAGCGTAGTTGCCAATGCAGGTCTTGGTAATGTAGGTAACGGAAATACAAATCCCGAGCCTGTGCTTGGTGAAACTCAGATGGTTCACTTCGGACTTTGGAATACTGCAGATCAGGAGATCTCAGGTGCCGAGACAAACACAAGTGCTTATGCTTATGCAAAAGACGGTTTTAACAAGCTTTACCTTAATCATTCAGGTATAGGAAGATATTACTACAGAACTTACAATATGAACTCAGGTTGGTCTACATGGATGAACTCTAAAGAGACTGCACCTATAACAGATCCTGCAAACAAGGTTCAGGCTGTTCAGATAAGAGTAAAGGGATATACAGGTGTACGAAGCGACCTTTATTACAAGGCTGTTTTAAATGACGGAACTGTACTTGACTGGGCAAAGAACGGTCAGACTCTCGGTACTATCGGTACAGACAGATATATAGTAGCTCTTAAGCTCACACTTTGGGACAAGCAAACAGCGTTTACAGAGCCTACAAAGGTACTTATGGAAGCCCCTGTTTATGAGGGAACTTATGTAGATGCCAACGGTCAGGTTCAGTACTCATCAAAAGATGCCTATACCGGATGGGGATTTTATAATAATGATCAGTACTATTTTAAAGACGGTGCAACTCAAAAGGGATGGCAGTATATAGACGGATACAAGTATTATCTTGATGAGAATACAGGTGCCGTTGTAAGAGATCTTGAGCCTGTTATGGGATTACAGGATTCTTATGAGATTAAGTACAATAAGGCAACAATGACCATGTACATCATGGCTAAAGACGGTGCAAACGGATATATAATTCCTTACAAGACTTTCATGTCAACTGACGGACCTGCTACACCTGTGGGTACATTCAAGACATATGTTAAGTACAGATGGAAAATAATGCATGACAATATCTATTGTCAGTTCCTTTCAAGATTTAAGGACGGATATATCATTCACTCTCTTATCTACTATGATAAGGCTGATTCAAACAGACTTGATGCATCTACATACAACTATATTGATGATGCAAGATCTGACGGATGTTTAAGACTCCGTGCAGGTGATGCGGCTTGGGTATATTACAACACCAAGATGAACACACCTGTTACAGTTTACAACGATCCTACAAATAAGGGTCCTGTTGAGAAGGATGCTATAGAGCAGCCAATTCCTGCAAACCAGACATACGATCCTACAGATCCTATAATGCAGGGAAGATAATTTGGTATATTAATATATGTAAACTTAAAAAGGGGATGCCGAATGAATACGGCATCCCCTTATCTATTTCCTAATTTGTTTCCTGTCTGAACTCTTCCCAGAGCTTATTGTGAAGCTCATTTGCCTCATCACTGATATTCTCAATCAGCTCTCCGCCCTCAATAAGTGATATCTTATCCTCAGGGAATACTATAAGGTCCTTCCAATCATCTGATACATAGCTTTCAGCAGCCTTATTTGTAACAAAGTATCCTATATACTCAAAGCACTTTGCAGCCACTTCAGGCTCATTGATATACTCAAGGAATTTATAAGCTGCTTCGGCATTCGGTGCATTTGACGGAATAAAGCTTCCCATTACTCCGAATCCAAGTCCCTCTTTAGGATATACAACTTTTAAATCAGGATTTGCTTTGATTGCCTGAGTTACCTGTGATGTATACATAAATGCCGCTCCAACTTCACCACTTAAGAGATAATCCTGAAGATTATTGTCATTTATAAGGCGGATATTTGGCGCCAAGGTCTTTAACTTATCTCCTGCTTCCTGTATCTGAGTAAGATCATTTGTATTAAATGAATATCCGAGAGATTTCAAAGTAATACCGTCTATTACTCTGTAGTTTCCTATAATACCTACATTACCTGCAAGCTCAGGATTCCAAAGATCGTTATAACCTTGAATATCCACTTTCACAGTCTCAGGATTATATACTATCAAAGGTATACCTGCACCGTAAGGCATTGTATACTTATTGTCAGGATCATAGAACTTACTTTGGAACAAAGGATTTATATTGTCATATGTAGATATCTTTGACTTATCAAGTTCTTTAACAAGTCCTTCCTTTATTGCAAGCTGTATAATATAATCATCTGCAACAACAATATCATAATCACCACCCTTAGTCTCTTCAAGCTTTGCCAGCATTGTCTCATCAAGGTCAAAATTTGAATAATTTACCTTAACTCCTGTCTTCTCCGTAAAACCGTCCAAAACCTCTTGTGGGAACATTCCGTCCCATGTGTACAGATTTAAAGTTGTCCCCTTAAGAGCGCTGTCTGTGGCAGCTCCTGTGCTTTGCTGTGCGGCATCTTTAGAACCGCCTCCACATGCTGTAAGAGCAAGTGCCGCTCCCAAGCCAAGTAAACCTAATACTTTAGATTTCATTTAATTTACCTCCAAAATCAATCTTTCCTTGTTCTTTCCGAAATAAATATCACAAGCACCGTAATCACCAGTATAACGGTTGCGAGTGCATTTATTTCAGGAGTAATACCTGTCTTCATCTTTGTATATATCTTTATTGCAAGAGTATTTACTGAAGGACCGGTCGTAAATATAGATATTACCACATCATCAAAGGACATTGCAAATGATAATAATAATCCGGATGCAATTCCCGGCAAAATATATGGTAATGTTACATCTCTGAATGTTTCAAACTCACTTGCCCCCAGGTCTCTTGCCGCCTCCTCAAGCGAAAGATCCATTCCCATAAGCCTTGCCCTTACAATCAAAAATATATAAGGTACGCAGAATGAACTGTGTGCAATCGTCATGGTTACAAAGCCGAAAGGCAAATTCATATATGAAAATATAGCCATAAAGACCATTCCGAGAATTATCTCGGGAATCATTATAGGCAGAGATGCAAAACCGCTGATGAAATCATCAAAAATAAGCTTTTTCCCTCTCATGGCAAGAGCCGCACTGACACCTATTACAAGTGAAAGCATACATGTCAGCACCGCCAGTATTATACTGTTTAACAACGCTTTCTTTATATCACCGTCATTAAAAAGCATCTTATACCAGTCGAGAGAAAATCCTTCCCATACACTTGTAAGCTTGGATTTATTAAAGGAATAAACTACAGTGAGTATAATGGGAAGATAGTTTAAAACAGTTACCAGCCCCAAAAATATAATGGCCGCTTTTGATACCTTTTTCAAAATAATCCCTCCAATTCTCCTGTACCTGAAACCTTCTTATAAAGTCTTAAGAATACTATGGTAAGTAACATTAAAATCACACTCAATGCCGCCGCAAAAGGTATATTTCTCAGCTTTGTAAGCTGCTCCACTATAACACTTCCGATAAGAACTATTTTATTTCCACCAAGTATATCTGAGATATAGAAAAGTCCCATACTGGGTACAAATGTAAGTACCACACCGCTTAAGAGTCCCGGCATTGTAAGTCTAAGAGTAATAGTAAGGAAGGATTCAAGTCTACTTGCTCCCAAATCTCTGGAAGCTTCTATTAAGCTCCAATCCATTTTTTCCACACTTGAATACACTGAAAGTATCATAAACGGCAGTAAAAAATATACCATACCTACAAGTACCGCAGGATATGTATACAGCAGTTTAAGCGGAGTCTTTGTTATACTCAAAAACATTAAAAGTTTATCAAGCACTCCGTTACTTCTAAATATTATTATCCAACCGTTCAGTCTGATAAGACCGCTGGTCCAAAAGGGAATCATAAGAAGCATCATCATTCTTCTCTTCCATCTCTCACTGAGCCTTCCCATAAAATATCCGAAGGGATATCCTATCAGAGTAACCAAAACAGTTGATGCAAGCGCCAGTTTAACGGATTCCAAAAATATATTCAAATAAAAAGGATCAAATACTTTTTTATAATTTTCCAAAGTAAATGTAAAATCAAATCCCCAGGTCTTTGCCTTTGTCAAAAAGCTGATAATTACCATATAGGCCAGAGGCAATATTACAAAAAGTGTTGTAAAAATATATATTGGTATTCTTAGCAGGTATTTGTTAAGCTTCTTATTTTTCACCTTGAACCTCCACCATATCTTTTTTATCCCAGCCGATACTTATTGCATCACCCGGATTCAAATTGATGTTCATTCCCATATGTGAAGAGGTAATCTCTTGATTATCTTTCAATCTCACCTTTACTTTTGAAAGGCCGGCAGTAAAACTGTTTTCAATTACTATACCGTCATAATCACCTGCTCCAAGCCTTACATGTTCCGAACGTATTGCATATGTCTTACCTTCGTTTTTATAGAGATTTGCACCTCCCACAAACTCGGCAACAAAAGCGGTTGCAGGAGTGTCATACACCTCACTTGGAGTACCTATCTGTTCTATATTACCGTCTCTCATAACAACTATTCTTGAGGACATATTTAAAGCCTCTTCCTGGTCATGAGTTATATATATAAATGTAATACCAAGTGCTTTTTGAAGCTTTTTTAACTCCATCTGCATCTGTCTTCTAAGCATCAGATCAAGTGCACCAAGAGGCTCATCAAGCAATAATACACTAGGCTTATTTACAATAGCCCTTGCTATTGCGACTCTCTGTCTTTGACCACCTGAAAGCTGTGTAGGATTTCTTTTTTCAAAGCCCTCCAACTGTACCAAAGACAGCGCTTTCTCCACCTCTTTTTTTATTTCATCGGCCGGCTTCTTTTTCAGTCTTAATCCATAGCCTATATTTTTTTCAACATTCATATGAGGGAATAGAGCATAATTTTGGAATACCGTATTTACATCCCTTTTTTCCGGTGCCAGTCCTGTGATATCCTTTCCGTTAAGTATCACCTTGCCGCTGTCCGGACTCTCGAGCCCTGCAATTATTCTTATCGTAGTGGTTTTTCCGCAACCACTTGAACCCAAAAGAGTGATAAACTCTCCTCTACCTATATCAAGAGAGATGTTCTTTAAAACATTCTCACCGTCAAAACTCTTCTTTATATTTTCCAGACTTAGTATAGTATCTGTCATCTAAATTCCCTCCTAGGGTTATTTGGCTTTATACAATAAAATATAATACCATCTTTTTTAATATAATTCACTAAAAATATTATTTTATCTTGGCTTTACTTTTACAAGTTAAAATGCTAAAATGTAATTACTATTTGAATGGAGCAATTTGTATGAATAATAAGATCAGGACTGACGCGGTAGACCATCTATTTGACGCCATCCTTACACTAAAAGATAAAGAGGAATTTTATATTTTCTTTGAGGATGTTTGCACAGTAAATGAGTTGCTCTCCATCTCTCAAAGATATGAAGTAGCTAAAATGCTGCGTGAAAAGAAAACATATTTGGAGATTGCCGAGGAAACCGGCGCTTCTACAGCTACCATCTCCAGAGTAAACCGTTCATTAAACTATGGAAATGACGGCTATGACCTTGTCTTTAACAGACTCGGTTTATTTGAAAATAATAAGGAAAAATAATTTTGCCGGAGTTTATACTCCGGCAAAATTATATAAGTCCAAGTGCTTTTTTGGCAAGTTCATCCGCCATATCATTATACTTATCTCCCGAATGTCCTTTTACCTTTATAAAATCCACATCCACATGCTTTGAAGCATTTTTATAAAATTCAACATAATGCATGGTACCGGGCTTTTTGGCTTTCCAATCTCCGTTGCACCACTTCTCTATACCCTCATAGTCATAAAAAATACTGATACTCTTTATATCATGATCCAGACAATATTGCATGGCCGCCATAGAACCCTGTATCTCACCTGCAACATTTCTCATATCACTCATATCATCCTTATCAAACTTTTTTGAAAAATAAAGTTCTTCATCTTTATGCATCATAACCATACCGTATGAATATGACTTTGTAGTGTCGTCATAACTTCCGTCAACATATGCAAATGCTTCCGACTGCTTCTCATCCTGTTCTTCTTTATCATTTTTACTGTTTGTACCGTTTACAAAATCAAAAGCCTCTTCTCTGGTTGTAAAACTTTTATATGCGGCTCCCGAAAAGCCGCTTACAGACTGCTTACATTCATCCCATGTCTCAAAGACTCCCGTCTTTCTTCCTTTTTTTACCGCGTAATATTTCTTTGCCATAATTACCTGTTCCAAAATATATTTTTCTCTTCTTCACTCAAATTTGCAGCAAATTCCCTTTTTATTTCAAGGAACTGCTCAAAATTTACTACCATTGAATGAATTATTGCTCTGTCTTCAAATTCCTCTCGACTCTTTGGAAGCTCTGAGTTTTTCATCTTTTCTTTTACAAAATATAAGTCCATCAGGGCATTTAGAGCATTATTTGACTCATGCAGTTTGGGTACAAGATTAAAAATAAGTTCAGCCACATCTCTTGCCTGACTCGGTCTTGTTTTCATTCCCTTCCCCTGATCAAAAATATATCTAAGTGTCATGATTTGAGACTTTCTCATTTCCATATAGTTTATAAAGTACTCCAAATCATAGCTTAGTATATTGTCTTTATCAATATATGCCTTTGAGATTGCACTGTCTATCAGCTTATCAAGCGAAGCAAAATCGTATTCAAGCTTTACTCTGTCATTCTCATCACTTAAAAAGCCTACCAGAGTATCCAGCATGTACTTTATTTCATTTTCTATTTTAACTTGATACTCCCTTATATGTTTCAAGTTTCTCGGCATATACATATTTAAGAATATTCCCACAGATGTTCCTATAAGCATCAAAGCCGCTTCATTTTTTACAATATCAAAGCTCATATACTTTTCCGCCATAATATGCGTTACCAAAACAGTACATGGAGAAAGTCCTTCATTTAAGTCAAATAACATACAAACCGACACAAATATAAGCAAATAGCAAACCAAAGCCCATATATCATATCCGAATAAAGTAAATACGGCAAGGGAAATCAACATGGCCAGCACGAATGCGGCAATCCTTTTTACTGCAATCTTTATTGTGGATTTTTTTGTATCCTGTATACTTAGCAAGGTAATAATACCTGCCGATGCACTGTAGTTTAATCCGAAAATTCCGGCAATAAATATTGCAAGTCCTGTTCCGACAGCAATTTTTATTACCTTTATAAGATTTATATTTTTAAAATATGCCATAGCCCTCCATCATCTTTTAAAATATAATGCTGTACTCCTCACAAACTTATATAATGCAGGTAAGAAATATTCAAACTTTATAAAAAATCTTTCTCTAAAATCCAGCTCATTATATTCTTTTTTAAAGTCCTTTGACAATATATTTTTAAAATCTCTTGTATTTACATAAGTAAGAAAACGCAGCCTCTTTGCGGCACATACAACTTCTTCATGAAATCTGTGTCCGGAGTCCTCATCATATGCCTTATACATAGCCTCCATATTTTGATAGTACTCTTCCTGCTTTCTTTTGTAATCACCGCTAAACTGTGAGGCTGTCCATGAAGTCGGTACTCCCATTCTGTACACACTCATAACCTTGTCAATATAATATGCATCACCGTATTTTACAGATATTATTTGCATCGGTATATCTCCCACCTTACAGTCAAAATAATACTTTGGCAGACTTTTCATATACTCTGTTCTAAGTAGCAATGAAGCTGTGGGATAATGTGCTCTTTTATTTATAACCTCTTGTGCACTGATTACAGAGTCTCCTATATAAGGTCTTATAAGGTTTGGAGAAAATGTGGCATCCATATTTTCAACCTTCGCAGCATGAAAGCAAAAGCTTATTTCAGGATGTGCATCCATATAATCCACCTGCATTTGAAGTTTATTCTCATCACACCAGTAATCATCACCCTCACACATTGCTATATATTCTCCGCCGGCTCTCGGAAAATTATATTTCCCGCTTGGATTTGTAACCCCCTGCGAATACATATTCTCCTCATGAAATAAGGGCTTTATAATATTAGGATATCTTTTTTCATATTCTCTTATAATATCTGCAGTATTATCTGTTGATGCATCATCATTTATCAAAATTTCTATATCAAAGTTTCTTTTCTGCGCCAAAAATGAATCTATTGCCTTTTTGATATATTTACCGTGATTATAGGTAATACAGCATATACTTACTTTCATATTTTTACTCTCTTTATATAATATTTGCATGCACGGCGGCATGCTGTTTTTACTTCTACTTCAATATCATACTATAACATAAAAGTTGATTTAAAGTGAGCTTTTATTATCTTTATAAAGCTTCAAAACTTGTAGATAATGTACTACTGTGGTATTATTGTTCTCATTGGAGGTGATTATGACCAAGTACACCCTATTGCAATGGATTGCATTTTTTTATATATATTGTTTTTTCGGATGGTGTTTTGAATCCGGATATGCAAGTATCAAGGAGAGAAAACTTACAAACAGAGGTTTCCTTCGCGGTCCCTACATTCCTATATATGCCTTCGGCGCTTTGTTTGTTCTTATTATTACAGACAATTTTCATAGGAATAATTTGGAAGTTTACTTTTCAGGAATGATTGCTGCTACAATACTTGAATATATCACAGGCTATGTGATGGAAAGACTCTTTAAAGTCAAATACTGGGACTATAGCGATCACAAGTTTAATTTGAGCGGATATATATCGCTCTCCACCTCTATAGCATGGGGATTTTTATCACTCCTGCTTACCAATTTTTTACAGGTAAATGTATACAGATTTGTATCTATGATAAATGAATCAAATTTGAAGACTTCTATAACAGTCGTGAGTATTATCTTTTTCTCGGATTTGATTCTTTCAATAAAGGCCGCATTCAATCTTGCAAAAGCCTATGCGGCACTTGAAAGGGCTAAGGTTGAATTCCTTGAAGTTAAAGAAAAATTATCACTTGTAGCAGATGACCTTGTAAGTGAGACTCAAAATAAGCTTGTAGGTATCAAAGACAGTGTGGCAGGACGTGTGAGTCAGGCAAATGAATATATATCAAACGGAATGGTGAGTTTCTCATCTTTAAAATCCGATATTGAAAATGCTCTTTCGTCACTTTCAAACACGGTTGCTTCAAAGAGTCCGGCTTATCTTGAACTTAAAATAAAATATGAAGTTGCAAGAGAAAAGGTATCTCTAAGCTTACCTAAAACCGGAAAAATCATGTCCTTCTTTATAAGAAATATGATAAAAGGAAATCCGGGACTTAACAAAAAGTATATTTCTCAGATGAAGGAGCTCAGTGAAATAAGAAAAAGAAATAAATAAAGTTAAAAGCTACAGGTTTGTACCGACCCGTAGCTTTTTATTACTCTTTTTTTGCTATATCAACAAGCAGTTCTTTATTATTAAGTTTAGGTTCTTCAATAACTCTTTTTAATAATTCTTCCAAGATCTCACCGATTTTAGGTCCTTTCGGTATTCCAAGATTAATCAGATCTTTTCCGGTAATATCAAGCATAGAGATATCAAAAGCATGATTTTCTTCTTTAATCTTTTCATATCTTGTTTCGATTTCGTTTATCTCTTCCAATATACCCGCATTTTTCCTGTCCGACTTGCAAATCTTTATATAGTCCTCAAAGAGTTTTGTACCGAGTCTGTGCAATGACAGTCTTATATCCGAATCCTTCTTCGGTAAAGGTAATTTCAGTTCCTCTATAAGCAGACAAGTATTTATTTTTGTAGCATTATCCGACTTCAATTCCGAAAGAATCTTCTTTACCGAATTTATATTTTCTGCATTTTGCAAAAATACAGTCCAGTACATATGTTTTTCATCACCGAGATCTCTTTTGTAAAACTCATAAAAACTTTCATCAAGCTTTGCAAACTCTTTACCGATATATTTGTACAGCCCGCTGCTGTATATATACTTTACATTTTCTGCAAAATTTCCGGAAAGTGTCTTATTCAGCTCTACAAATATTCTCTCTTTGCTGACATTTGATAAAAGTGAAGATTTTTTATTTATTGCATCAAATGTGGCTTTTTCTATTTGAAACCCGAGTTGAGCTGAAAAACGTATTGCCCTAAGCATTCTCAGAGCATCCTCATCAAATCTCTTACTTGGATCTCCTACAGCTCTTATAATCCCGCTTTTTAAATCCTCCTGACCTTCATAGAGATCCACTATACCCTTTTTATGTGAATAGGCCATAGCATTAATTGTAAAATCTCTTCTGCAAAGATCTTCAGAAAGACTTTTGCTGAATGAAACACTGTCGGGATGCCTTCCGTCAGAATAGTTTCCGTCTATTCTGTATGTAGTCAGCTCATAGCCTACGCCATCCATAAGTACTGTTATAGTTCCGTGTGCAATGCCTGTATCAAAGGTCTTTTTAAATATCTTCTTCATTTCTTCCGGAAGGGCATTTGTAGTGATATCCCAGTCCTTAGGCTTCCTGTAAAGCATGGAATCTCTTACACAACCTCCTACCGCAAATCCTTCAAAGCCGTTCTCTTCCAACTTTTCTATAATATTTTCAACATTCTTAGGCAAATCTATTCTCATTCTTATCTCCTTAACAAAAGCTTATACCCGGGACATAAGTATATGAATGCTAAAAATTAATATGAAAACCGCAGCCTTTTGACTGCGGTCTCCTTATTATTTTAATATGCTTTTCCCCAGTAAACCATCTTTGTAGCCTTCTTGCCACAGCAAACGCATACATCGCTAAGCTGCTCCTGTGCCTCAGGCATACATCTTGATGTGGCTCCTGCCTCTTCCTTTATCTTGTCCTCGCAAGCTCTGTCACCGCACCACATAGCCTTGATAAATCCCGGCTTGTTATCTGCAATATCCTTGAACTCTTCCATAGTTCTTGCCTCATAAGTATGAGCTTCTCTATGCGCAAGGGCTGTTTCATACATATTTGTCTGAATCTTTTCAAGGCATTCCTTAGCTTCACTTTCAACATTTTCAAGTGATACAAAGATCTTTTCACCTGTATCTCTTCTGACAAATACACATTGATTATTTTCAATATCCTTCGGTCCGATTTCAATTCTAAGAGGTATACCTCTCATCTCAGATTCTGCAAACTTAAATCCCGGACTCTTCTCGCTGTCATCAAGCTTTACTCTTACACCTGCCGCATACAGTCTGTCTTTTAGCGCATTAGCCGCCTCAAGTACACCTTCCTTATGTGCAGCTACAGGTATGATATTTACTTGAACAGGTGCTATATGAGGTGGTAACTTAAGACCTGAGTCATCACCATGTACCATTATAACAGCTCCTATTATTCTTGTAGTCATACCGAATGAGGTCTCAAAAACAGGCTTGATTTGATTGTCCTTATCTGTAAATGTTACGTCAAAAGCCTTTGCAAATCCGTCTCCGAAGTAGTGGCTGGTACCTGACTGTAATGCCTTACCGTCATGCATAAGTGCCTCTATGGTATAGGTCGCCTCGGCTCCGGCAAACTTTTCCTTATCTGTCTTTATACCTCTTATAACAGGTATAGCCAAATCCTTTTCAAAGAAGTCTGCATACACTTCAAGCATCTGTACAGTTCTGTCATGGGCTTCCTTGGCTGTGGCATGAACTGTATGTCCCTCCTGCCATAAAAACTCTCTTGAACGAAGGAAAGGTCTGGTTGTCTTTTCCCATCTTACTACGGAACACCACTGATTTAAAAGCTGCGGAAGATCTCTATAGCTCTTTACAACCTTTGAGTAGTAGTCACAGAATAATGTTTCCGATGTAGGTCTGACACAGAGTCTCTCCTCAAGCTCCTCCATTCCGCCATGAGTTACCCATGCAACCTCAGGTGCAAAGCCTTCAACATGGTCCGCCTCTTTTTGTAAAAGGCTCTCCGGTATGAACATAGGCAGATAACAGTTTTGAATTCCTGTTTCTTTA
>CAKAQP010000002.1 GCA_916720285.1 uncultured Lachnoanaerobaculum sp.
CTTCCATTAAAAGTAAACTCTTCTCTCCTTCCGATATCCAATCAATAGTCAAAAAAGCTATGGTTGAAAGAATGAAAAAGATTTATAAAAAGGAATGGTTTGACGAGACAGGTGCCGACTATCCACTTAGAGTTTCTTTAAATAAAGATATTGTCACAATAGGACTTGATACTACCGGAGTATCTCTTCATAAAAGAGGCTACAGAACAATGACTGCCAAAGCTCCTATTACGGAAACTTTGGCTGCCGCTCTTATTATGCTTACACCGTGGAAAAAAGACAGAATACTTGTCGATCCTTTCTGCGGTAGCGGTACTTTTGTAATCGAGGCCGCTATGATGGCTGCAAATATTGCTCCGGGGCTTAAAAGAGGTTTCTTAAGCGGCAAATGGTCAAACCTTATAGACAAACAAGTTTGGGATGATGCTTACGAAGAGGCAAGAGAAATGGTAAGTATCGATACAAATGTGGATATACAGGGATATGATATCGATAAATCCGTTGTAGAAGCCGCAAGAAGCAATGCAACAAGAGCCGGTGTTATGGATATGTTACATTTACAATGCAGAGATGTGGCATCACTTTCTCATCCGAAAAAATATGGATTTATTATTACAAATCCTCCATATGGTGAAAGATTGGAAGAAAAAGAAAACCTTCCGGCCATTTATAAGAGCCTTGGTGACAGATATGCGGCTCTTGATTCCTGGTCACTATACATGATAACATCATATGATGACGCTCAAAAATATATAGGAAGAGAAGCCGATAAGAATCGAAAGATATACAACGGAATGATGCAGACAAGGTTCTACCAGTATATGGGTCCAAAGCCACCTAAGAGAACCGGACGGGAATAACAATGAAAAAAATCATTTTTGCAACCGGAAATAAAAACAAGCTTAAGGAAATCAAAGAAATTTTACCGGGCTTTGATATAATATCCGCAAAGGATGCCGGTATATCTATTGATGTGGAGGAGACCGGAACAACATTTAAAGAAAACGCCTATATAAAGGCAAAAGCCATTTGGGATATCACCGGAGGTATTGTTCTCTCGGATGATTCCGGTTTAGAGGTGGATTACATAGGGGGAGAGCCCGGAGTATATTCTTCCAGATATATGGGAGAGGACACTTCTTACACTGTAAAAAATCAAAACATTATATCCAGACTGCAAAATGCGCAGGGTAATGAAAGAAGTGCAAGATTTAGAGCATGCATCTGTGCTATACTTGATGACGGTACAACTATCTTTACAGAGGGAAGTATGGAGGGACTTATATCTCATACCATATCGGGTGAAAACGGATTCGGATATGATCCGATACTTTTTCTGCCCGAATATAATAAAACAAGTGCTGAAATAAGTCCTGAAGAGAAAAACAAGATAAGTCATAGAGGAAAAGCACTTATGGCAATGAAGGAAAAGCTAGAGGAATTTTATGAAAATACTGATTGTTAGTGACACCCACAGAATGGATGATATACTAAAAAAGGTAATCGGTAAAGAAAAGCCTTTTGATATGTTTATCCATCTTGGTGATATAGAAAGTAGCGAAACAAAAATAAGCTATATGATTGAACCTGACTGTGCCTGTCATATGGTACAGGGTAATAATGATTTCTTTTCACAGCTCCCAAGAGAAAAGGAAGTAAATATAAAAAATCACAAAGCACTTTTAGCCCACGGCCACCAGTATGGTGTAAGTATGAATGTAGATATCTTAAAAGATGAGGCTATTTCAAGAGGATGTGATTTTGCAATGTACGGTCACACACATAGACCATTCTGTAAAACTATTGACGGGGTCACCATATTAAATCCGGGTTCTCTCGGATATCCCAGACAAGCCGGACGCACTCCTACTTACATGATAATGGAAGTAGCTGACAATGGTGAATTTAAGGTAGAAACAAAAGAAATATTCGGAGCATAAAAACAGACCTGTGCATTTTGCACAGGCCTTTACTTTTTTCTTATTCAAGAGTTACGCTTGTGATAACCTTATTGTTTACTTTGATCTTGTAGTCTTCTCCGTCTCTCTTTGTACCGCTCTTTACGATAGTTCCCGAGTTACCGAGTAATTTCACCTGATAATTTGAATTAGGAGTTGTAATCTTCCATGTAGTCTTATTGTCCTTTTCTTCTACAGAAGCCACATAGCCTGTCATAGTAAGAAGCTCTCCCACAGTTCCCTTGTATACCAGCTGATTGTCATTGCTCTTATCAACTACAACAACCTCATATTTATCATATTGATCAGCCTTTATATTTAGTCCTGCAATATAGAGTCTTTCATCCTTTATACCGTTGAATCCGCTTCCCTTAGTTGATCCGCCTTCCTTGAAATAGAAAGTTCTGTCTTCACCGTCAAGTTTAACAGTCTGCTTTCCGTACTTCTGAGCACCGTCCTTACCGTCTCCAAAATACATCATGCGATACTTTCCTGAAAGGAAATCACTGTAATGAATCTTTCCTATAGCATCCACAAACTTTTCCTGAGTACTGTATGGAACTGTTTTATTTCCTGCACCGAGTTTATCAACAAACTCTGTAGCAGAATACTTTCCGTTATCAAGAAGCTTCATCTCAAACAATCCAAGTCCTGATATCATACCGCCCTTATCATCAAAAGCATACTTCTTTCCGTTTATGCTCTTTATCTCATTTGCACAGATATGACCTTTTCCGTCAGCATAGTACCAAGCCGTTCCGTCCTCTTCCCATTTACCTTTATTAAGGAAGTATCCCGGAACCACCTTGAACCATCCCTTGGTAGACTTTGCTCCGTCCTCAGGTGTAGCGAAGTACATAAAACTCTCTGTGTAGTCAGCTCTTGCCGATCTTGAAACCGCTGTAGACGGTGTAGCCTCAGTATACCAGCTTGCAATCATTCTTCCGTACTCATCAAATCCGTACTTCTTTCCATTGATTGTCTTACCAAGGTTATCTGTCTCTTTCTTACCCGATTCCTTGAAATAAAACCACCTTACCTGGTCTGTATCCCAGTAATCTATATTAGGCTGCTCTTCCATTGTTCTCGCATTATCGTCATGAACAAGTATTTCTCTCCAGCCTGTAGTCATAGCTCCGTCATTCTCATCACCGAAATAGTACTTAGCATTCTGCCATGCATCCTGATCTGTTAATCTTTCACCCTGTGAAACCCATCCGTAAAGCATTCTGCCTTCAAGATCAAAAGCATATTTCTTTCCGTTGATAGTCTTTAATGTAACATCACTTGTTGTGGAATCGCTTCTCTTAAACGCTTTGCCGTTTTCTCCAAAGTAATACCACCACTGATCAGGTTCATTTTCATCGTAGTCATTGGTATTTGGTATAGCAACCCATCTGTTCTTTACCATTGCACCGTTGATATCTACATAGTATGTAGCATTTCCGTCATCAATAAGAGCATCCGTTGCCATATCTCCCATATCGTCCAAGTAATACCAATACTCTCCTGACTGCTGCCACTTCTGGGATACTTTTTCTTCATTCTTATCATAGTATACCCAAGTACCGTTTTCCTGCTGCCAACCTGTTGCTGCAAAAGATGTCATTGCACCTGCAATACTCATAGCACCTACAAGTATTGCCAGCTTTGTCTGCTTCCTCATTTGTTTCTCCCTCTTAATATATTGATATAAGTTCATATGCCAATGCACACATTTGCTTAATCTGTTTTTATTTTATCAGATGAAAAAGAAATTTTAAAGCTTTTTTATAAGATTTATATATATTTTTACATATTTTATTAATTTTATACAAGCGTTTATGTTTGTAATTTATTTCATTAAGTTATATACTAACTTTCCGCCTTTTAATCCGTATTTATTTACTTAAAATATATGTATTTTGTATATAGTAAGCAAACTTTAATCTTCTTTGGTTAGTAAAACCTAACTAAATTAAGAAAATCTATGCCTTTATTTACTTTAGGCCCCAAAATTTACATAAAAAGAAGAGAGCACTAACCTTTCACATTAATGCTCTCTTCAAAATATTCCTGGCTCCATCGATTAATCCTCGCTTTCATAAAGAACCTTTTTTCTATATTTTGATGTCCTATCACGATTCTACCGGACATTCTATACAGATGTTCCTATTCAGTTTTTGATTTTTTCCCTCCTATAAGCTTCCTTTCACATCTAATACATGGTTGTTATCAATCTATCTACACGGTCCATCTCTCATTCAAATCCTACTTTCTCGTCATAAAACTTGTATGAGTACTATCCTAACCGATTTTTCAGATAGTAACTTTTAGAGTTTTCAATAATATATTATCTCATTAATCTTCTTATAGGTTCCAGATTAGATCAAAGTCTAATCATTACTTAAGTTTTCTTTGGACTGTACCTCTCTTTCTTAAATTTCCACTTTTTAAAGTCTTTCTACTTTTCCCTGTGGATATGCATTCATCAAACTTTTAAGAATATATTCTCTCTTTGTTTATGTCTACAGTATATCAGATTTTTTATTTATGTCAATACTATTTTCTTGTATTTTTGATATTTTTATTATTTTATTTTATTATTTGCTTTAAATAGGTATTTTAATCTGTGCTAATTGTGTGCATTGTTTTAATTATCTGAATATTATATGTAATTAAAATAACTCTTTAAGGCAAAAAGAGTCTCGGAAAACTTATTTTCCAAGACTCTCTTCCTCTAAAAATCTTCCCTTATAATCTCCCAGACCGCCTCTATACTATGCTTATTCCTTACATAGTCATCTGCCGCCTTACTCATAGCTTTAAGGGCTTCTTTGTCATTATAAAGGTTCACACACTTTTCTACAAAATCACCCGGCTCATCTGCGACAAGCATTTGATTATATGAATTGTCTATACCCTCCTCTCCCACACTTGTGGTTATTACAGGATCATTGTAATATAGTGCCTCTATTACCTTACCCTTTACTCCTGCTCCGTATCTTAGAGGTACCACAACAAGTCTTACCTTCTCATACAGTTCTTTCAGCTCTTCTTCACTTACAAAACCTTTAAATATAATTCCTTTGGCTTCATTGTGAAGAGCCTTTATCTCATCTGTAGCATTGGAACCGACTATATAAAACGGTGCTTTTATCTGAGCATAGATTTCATCCCACATATTATCAAGGAAATACTTCAGTGCATCCGCATTTGGCGGATGTGAAAATCCTCCAACAAAGAGCACACCCTCTCTGATATCGGGATTGTACTCAATATTGCCAAACTTTTCAAAAACATATGCTGTTATTGCCTTTGCATTTATCTTCTTGTCAAAGGTATGTATATAGTCCACCTCCACATTTGAAGGATAATAGCTTATGCTTGCCTTTCTCATAAGATCAAGCTCCATACTCTTCCAATATGCACTGGCATTTTTTCTTTCCACATCACCTGTAAGCTCATACTCTCTTCTTTCACGCAGAAAATGCAGGTCATGACCGTAATATATTACCTTTATATTTGTTTTTTCTTTGATAAAATCAATATACTTTGTGGCTATATGCGGTCTGTTCAGATATGCAATATCAATATTTGCCTGATTGTTTTCAATCCACTCAAATATATTTGTTCTCATCTCATTGCCGTATAATACCTCCACACCCATTTGCTCAAGTATGGAAGTATATGGCTCAGACTTTGCAAAATTATCAGGTAAGAACTTTACCACATAGCCTCTTTCTATAAACATCTTTATATACTGGAAAGTGGTCTTTGATCCGGCATCCTTATCAAAGGTCGGAACATAGTGATCCACAAAGAGAATAACCTTTTTACCCCTGCTTCTTTCTCTGGCTCTGAAGGCATTCGGTACACCCACATTGTCGTACTGATTTTTGAACTCCTCACTCCATTTTTCCTGAAGCTTTTTATTGTTCTCTACCTGATATCTCTTAAGCCCTGTGCCGTTGACATCTGTACCGTTTGATACTCCCTCAAAGTGAGTTACCACACTGAGAGGCTGATATACCACCCTCAGTCCACGCTTTCTCACTTCAAAGGCAAGGTCGGAATCCTCACAGTATGCAGGTGCATATCTCTCGTCAAATCCTCCGATCTCTTCCCAAAGTTTTCTGCTAAGCATTATTGCGGCACCCGATATATAGTCAACATCTCTTACGTAATTGTACTCAGGCTTATTCGGATCATCACATCTTCCATAGTTCCAGCCGCTGCCGTCACTCCATATGATACCGCCTGCCTCTTGCAGTCTGCCGTCAGGATATATAAGCTTTGAGCCTACCATTCCTATACTCTTATCAGACTCAAGTAATCTTATCAGCGGTGGCAGCCAATCCTTTTGTACCGTTGTATCATTGTTTAAAAAGAATATGTACTCGCCTCTTGCTTTTTTTGCCGCATTATTGCAATTCTTTAAAAAGCCCTGATTGCTTTCATTTCTTGCAATCACAAGTCCGCTTACGAATTTGTCGATTTCCTTTGTCGCATCTGTGGACACATCATCCGCAATAATTATCTCATAGTCAAACCCTTCAGTATTTTCTAAGATTGATACAAGACAGGCATAGGTATAATGTACTTGGTTATACACAGGTATAATAATACTTACCTTAGGATTTTCTGCATATGGGAAGTTTATCTTACCCTTTTCTTTGTATAAATCGCCTATCTTAAACTCACCCTCTATAAGGTTTTTACCCTGTTCCGAATGAGTCAGCTTAAAGTACTTTATAGGGTGGAAAATACTCATAAGTCTGTAGTTTAACTTCTTTCTTTCCACGCTTCCCTTAGGATATTTCTTATTATAAACAGTACTAAGCTTTCTTCTTATCCTGAACGGAATAGAGAGATTGTTATTATAAACATTTAAAGTCTTTGCAAGCTCTTCATTCTCATGCCTTAAATTATCTATTATAATACCCAGATTGTTTACATGATTGTCTGTAAGTGTCTTAAGCCTGTTCATCTCTTTGATGGCAAGCTCTCTATCCTTATTGATCTCGGTAAGCTCATTTATTTTGTTTTTCGCATGCGGTAATTCGGCGAGTGCTACCAATCCCTCGTTTAGAGTTTTATGGCTTACAGTCTCTACAAAGTAATTATCCAGATAAACCTCCTGATAATCTCCATGTATATAATCCTGGAATCTTCTTTCGATAAAGTCCATTCCGTCAATATCATCTATACAAAAACTTGCCATAAAATCAGTTTCAGTTAAACTGAATTTATTCTGAATCTTATCTGAATTATTTTGATAGAAACTGTGTAATGCACGGTATTTTATAAACAGCTCTCTGTCCTTTATAAAGTCCATTGACTCGTCAAATATCCACTCGCAGTCTATTGCTGTAAGCTTATCTCCGTCCAATATAAAATTATCAAATATAGCATCCAGATTAAGGGCATCTTCATCCACTATTTTTTTAAGATACTCTTTAATACCTTCTATAAATCCGTTAATATCTTTTTTAATACAGTCCTCACAAAGATTGCTTAGAGACTTTCCTTTTATAAACGAGAAGTTTATCTCTCCGGCATTTTTAAAACTGCCCTCAAGTACTGTAACGCTGTCATTTTTTATACGTTTTGCCCCGTCATACATTCCCAGTATATGTGGAATACCGTCTTTTTTCAGAGCAGACTTTACAACATACTTTTTATCATCTCTAAGTCTGATCTCAGTCTTTATCTGATATTTTGGAAGTCTGGTTCTGTTGTATTTTATGTAGACATTCTCCTCATTTCCACCGGCAACTATGATATATGAGTTTGCAAAGCTGTCAAAATCTCCTGTTTTTGCAGCCTGAGAAAATCTTTCGCCTATATCCTTCAGTGCAAACCTGGGATAATCATATGCCTTTATCTGTGAAAGCTCACCTGCTCCCGGCATCTCCTTGTCTGAGAAAAGCTTATACACATATCTATAGTTCGGATATGGATAGTATGTGGAATGCTCACCTATCCACTCTCTTACAGCTTTTACACTTAAAGCTTCTTTATCCCCAAACTCCTCTTCAAAGTAGTTCATTCCGTATTTATTATCAAATATCAAAACCAACTTTGTGTTCGGCTTTTCTCTTTGCATTAACTTAGACACCTTTTTGCTGCCATAGGCAATAACTGTATCAAAATCATTAAAATTTATGCTCTCAAAATCAGCTATATATTCTATATCAATACCGAAAACAGCCTGTACACTTCCAAGCCTTTCCAATTCATCCTCGTAAATATATACCTTTGATTTTTTACATAAATCATCCAATATAGCTATTTGACTTCCTAAAAATAATGTCTTACCCTTTATATCTATCCATTCCGTGTTTCCAAGGGATAGGGATGAAAAGAAAGACAAATTTTCCAAACCGGGATTTTCTTTCAAAAGACTATATTCATCTTTTCCATACTTTTTTGAAAGTTCTAAAAGACTCATTTTCTCTCCCTTTTAATTACTCTTTTGAGTAAGATTTACTTTTGATTCCATATCATAAACACCCACAGTATTCTTGTTTGAAATAACTGTTATGAATGTAACATCATAAAGTCTGTGATATACAACATGTGTACCGTTTTCAAATCCGGTACAGCTCATACTTAGAAGATACTCTCCACCCTGTAGAGTCATTTTCTGCTTGAATTCCACAACCGCTTCATCACCCGGCTTTACAGGTTTTACTTCCACTCCTTCAAACATGGTATTGGTACCGCTAAGTTCAGTTCCTTTTTTATCTTTAATGGTGAATGTAAATATAGGAGATTCTATATTTGCATTAAACCTTATCTTTTCTCTGATTGTAAACTCTTCTCCCTTAAGCAAGAGATTGGTAAGCTCTCCCTTGGAATCTAAAAGTCCCAGATCGTATATCTCAGCTCTGCCGTCACCATACTCTGTTTTATTCGGATTAATGGATATCTTTTCCTTCATAAGACCATGATATTCTTTTGCATGTGTCTTATTAATATCATTGTTTAATTCCATCATATCTGAGAAATTACTGTCAAGTCTCTTAGCAAGATCGGCTTCCAAATCGTCCATTCTTCCTGCCAGTATCTTCTTATAAAGGTCAACCATTTCTCCTGCAGGACCTTCCGCCAAAAACTCTCCCTTATTTAAAAGTATTACCTTATCACAGTACTTTATTACACTTCCCATATCATGAGTTACCATCAATATGGTAGTACCGGTCTTTCTTATCTCTTCCATTCTTCTGTAGCATTTTGCCTGGAAGAAAACATCTCCTACCGAAAGGGCCTCATCCACTATCAAAATCTCAGGCTCAACATTTATTGCAAGTGCAAATGCAAGTCTTACAAACATACCTGATGAATAGGTTTTTACAGGCTGATATACAAAGTCGCCTATATCGGCAAACTCCAGGATTTCAGGAAGCTTTGCATCCATCTGCTCTCTGCTAAATCCCATCATGGTTCCGTTCATATATATATTTTCAATGCCGGTATAGTCCATATTAAAACCGGCACCAAGCTCTAAAAGTGCGGAAATATTTCCGTCAACTTCCACACTTCCTGTAGTCGGATTTAATACTCCGGTTATGATTTTTAATATAGTTGACTTTCCGGAACCGTTTGTTCCTATAATTCCCACCGTAGAACCTTTTTCTACAGAAAAGGATATTTTATCCAAGGCAAAGAATTCCTTGTGATATTTTTTATGTGTAAGGGAAATACTCTCCTTTAACCTGTCTATAGGCTTATCATACAGTCTGTAGATTTTGGTAACATCACAGACATTTATCGCTAAATTGCTCTGCATACTTCTCCTTATAATACATCTGAAAAATGTGGTCTTAACTTATTAAACATTCTAAGTCCGATAAATAACAGTATTACGGTAACCACCCAAAAATACACTGTAAGCCCCGGTCTTTCAAAGAAAAAGTTTCCTCTAAGTATGCTGTCTCTGTATCCGACCACAATATAATATACCGGATTTAATTTCATTATCTTTTCAACTCTTGCCGGGAAATATGAGAACATTGTAGGGTCCCACATTATAGGTGTCATCCACATTCCAAACTGTAATGCAATTCCGACTATCTGTGACATATCCTTAAAGAATACATTAATTGCACAGGTTATATATATTATTGCAAGTGCAAATATTGACAAACAGAAGCTGTAATACACTATTCCTATCCAACTTACCATCGGTAATCTGCCAAAGGCCAAAGTCATGGTTATCATTATCACGACAAAAATTCCATGCACTATAAGGCATGAAATCACCTTGATAACAGGCAATATTGATACATTAAACACTACCTTCTTAACAAGGTAATTGTATTCTGAAAGTACACTTGTTCCCAAATTTAGAGCCTCTGCAAAGAAAAACCATGGCACAATGCCCGGTACCAACCAAACCACATAGGGAACTCCCGGTACCGGAGGTGTACTCTTAAATCCCATTTGGAAGATTAAAAAGTATATAAGCACGGTAACTACCGGCTGAACAAACATCCATGCAATGCCAAAATAGGACCCGACAAAGCGTTTCTTAAAATCAGCCTTTGCCAAATCCCATATGATTGCTCTTGATTTTAATATTTCTCGTATAAGCGATATTATATTCATATCTTTTTCCATTCATTATTCTTACAAGGTTTTATCAACAATTATGTCGGAAAACCTGCGAACTCACAGGTTTCCAACATTAAAATCAATCAAACTTAAATGTTTCTTTAAGGCCTTTCCACTTTGTGTCCTTATCAGACATTATCAGATCAATTCCCTCTACAGGCCAGTCAATTCCTATATCCGGGTCATTGTATATAAGACCGCCCTCATCATTTGGATGATAAAAGTCTGTACATTTGTATGCAAACACCGCCTCATCTGAGAGTACTACAAAACCATGTGCAAAACCCTTAGGTATGTAGAACTGCTTCTTATTTTCATCTGAAAGACGTACGCCAAAGTACTTTCCGAATGTCTTTGAGTTCTTTCTAAGATCCACAGCCACATCATAGACTTCACCGCTTAAAACTCTTACAAGCTTGCCCTGTGGATGCTCCTTTTGGAAATGAAGTCCGCGAAGCACTCCCTTTGATGACTTTGACTGATTATCCTGTACAAAGACCATATCAAGTCCCGCCTCTTTGAAGTCGTTCTGATTATATGTTTCTACAAAATATCCTCTGTCATCTTTAAATACTGTAGGAGTGATTACACATAACCCCTCTATTTCACATCTCTCTACTGTGATTTTTCCCATATTAATACACCTCATTGTTTTAGCTTTATTACTGTTCTAAATTATACTTCACAGTAGTATTTCAGTCAAATACGAACGTAAAAAAAGCCACCAAATAGTGGCTTTCTCTTATATTTTATTTATTCATTGCCGCATCAAAGGCTTCCAGTGCTTCCTTTTGTTCCTTTGTAAGCTTTGTAGGTACCGATACCACCAAGGTTATGTAGTGGTCACCTCTGTTATTTTTATTTCTAAGGAAAGGTACTCCCTTGCCTTTTAATCTTACTCTTGTATCTGTCTGAGTTCCGGCTTTTACCGCCACTTCCACTTCACCGTCTACAGTCTTTACTCTGATGCTGCCGCCAAGCGCAGCCTTTGCAAAGCTTATAGGCACTGTTGAGAAAATATTGGTATCCTGGCGCTTAAAGATAGGATGAGGACTTACAACCGCCTCTACAAGCAAATCTCCTCTCGGACCGCCGTTTATTCCCGGCTCTCCGCCTCCTGCCATTCTTATAGACATTCCGTTATCTATACCTGCAGGTATATCCACCTCAAAGCTCTTCTTCTTTTGAATATATGCCTTACCGTTACAATCAGGACATTTATCCTTAATAATTTTTCCTGTACCGTTACATTCAGGACATGTCTTTACATTCTGCATAGTGCCAAACAATGTCTGCTGTGAATATATCACCTGACCTTTTCCGTTACACTTCGGACAGGTTGTAGGCGATGTACCCGGCTTTGCTCCCGAACCGTGACATGTAGCACATTCTTCCTTGAAGTTTACCTTAATTTCCTTCTTACATCCGAAAACACCCTCTTCAAAGGTAAGTCTTACAGATGCTCTTACATTTGCTCCCTTCATCGGGCCTGTTCTTGTGGCTCTGCTTCCGCCACCGCCAAACATGCCTCCGAAGAGATCTCCGAAAATATCCTCACCGCCAAAATCAAATCCGGAGAAGCCTCCAAATCCGCCGGCTCCGGCACCTGCTCCACCATCAAAGGCAGCATGACCGAATTGGTCATACTGTCTTCTCTTGTCAGGGTCGCTTAGCACTGAATAGGCTTCACTGGCTTCCTTAAACTTCTTTTCAGCCTCAGGATTATCAGGATTTGAATCCGGATGATACTTTTTTGCCAGCGCTCTATATGCCTTTTTTATTGCAGAGTCATCAGCGTTCTTATCCACGCCAAGTACTTCATAGTAATCTCTTTTACTCTCTGCCATCAGTTGCTCTCCTTATTATACCTCTTTAAAATCACCGTCTATAACATCATCATTTGAAGATGTGCCGGCATCCTGTGCTCCTGTTGTATCTGCACCTGCTGCACCTGCATTCTGAGCCGCACCTGCCTGCTCATATACCTTTGCAAAAAGCTTCTGAGCACTTTCCATAAGCTTCTCTTTGCTTGCCTTAATATCATTTATCTGATCATCTGTCATAGCATCAATCGGTGCTCTGTTGATAGCCTCTTTTAATGTGGTAAGATCAGCCTCAACTGCAGCCTTGTCATTTGCATCAAGATTGTCACCAACTTCTTTTAGAGCATTCTCAGTCTGGAATACTATAGAATCGGCTTCATTTCTTGCATCAATGCCTTCTTTTCTCTTCTTATCCTGTGCCTCAAACTCTGCAGCTTCCTTTACAGCCTTGTCGATATCACTTTCTGACATATTTGAACCTGCTGTAATTGTGATATGCTGCTCCTTACCTGTTCCAAGGTCTTTTGCAGATACATTAACGATACCGTTTGCATCAATATCAAATGTAACCTCTATCTGTGGAACACCTCTTCTTGCAGGTAAAATACCGTCAAGTCTGAACTGACCTAAAGTCTTATTATCTCTTGCAAACTGTCTCTCACCCTGTACTACATGGATATCAACAGCCTCCTGATTGTCTGCAGCTGTAGAGAATATCTGGCTCTTCTTTGTAGGTATTGTAGTATTTCTCTCAATAAGCTTTGTAGCTACGCCACCCATTGTTTCGATTGAAAGTGAAAGCGGAGTAACATCAAGAAGCAATACATCTCCTGAGCCTGCTTCTCCTGAGAGCTTACCTCCCTGAATACCTGCACCGATTGCAACACCCTCATCAGGGTTGATGCTCTTTGAAGGCTCCATACCTGTAAGAGCTTTTACCTTCTCCTGTGCATTGATCATTCTTGTAGATCCACCTACAAGCAATACCTTTCCAAGATCGCTTGCTGTAATACCTGCATCCTTAAGAGCGTTCTGTACAGGTACAGCTGTTCTTTCAATAAGGTCAAGTGTAAGCTCATCAAACTTAGCTCTTGTAAGTGTAATATCAAGGTGCTTCGGTCCCTCTGCTGTTGCAGTGATAAACGGAAGGTTGATATTTGTTGTTGTTGCTGTTGAAAGCTCTTTTTTAGCCTTCTCTGCAGCTTCTCTAAGTCTTTGAAGTGCCATCTTATCTGTTGAAAGATCCACACCCTCAGCCTTCTTAAACTCACTTACAAGCCAATCTGTAATTTTATTATCAAAGTCGTCACCACCAAGATGTGTATCACCGTTTGTAGCCAAAACTTCTATAACACCGTCACCAATCTCAATGATTGAAACATCGAATGTACCACCACCTAGGTCATATACCATAATCTTTTGCTCAGCATCATTGTCAAGACCGTAAGCAAGAGCTGCGGCTGTAGGCTCGTTGATAATTCTCTTTACATCAAGACCTGCAATCTTACCTGCATCCTTTGTGGCCTGACGCTGTGCATCGTTGAAATATGCAGGAACGGTAATAACAGCCTCTGAAACCTTCTCACCCAGGTAGCTCTCAGCATCAGCCTTCAACTTCTGAAGAATCATTGCTGAAATCTCCTGTGGTGTGTATGACTTACCGTCAATTGTCACCTTATAATCTGTACCCATATGTCTCTTAATTGAAGAGATTGTTCTGTCTGCATTTGTAACCGCCTGACGCTTTGCAGGCTCACCTATAAGTCTCTCACCTGTCTTTGTAAATGCTACTACTGAAGGTGTTGTTCTTGAACCCTCAGAATTTGGAATAACTACAGGCTTTCCACCCTCCATAACTGCTACACAGCTGTTTGTTGTACCTAAATCTATACCAATAATCTTACTCATTATTCTATCCTCCTAATAAATCAAAATTTGTATTTTCTAAATCTATATAAAATATCTCACTTTGTCTTTACAAAGCAAAATATAGTCTCAAAAATTAATTTGCAACCTTTACCATGCTATGTCTAAGAACACCGTCCTTATACATATATCCTTTTAAAAGTTCCTCAGCAACAACATTTTCACCTAAGCTTTCATCTTCTATATGCATCACCGCATTATGTAAGTTAGGATCGAAGTCTTTGCCTACACAATCAATCGGCTTAACTCCCAAATCCTCAAGAGTCTTTGTCATCTGATTGTATATCATTGCTATTCCTTCAGCAAAAGCTTTGCCTTCACCCTCTGCAGGTGCTGCAAGCATTGCCCTTTCAAAATTGTCAACTATCGGCAAAAGTTTTTCAGCCACACTTCTTGCTCCCATATCAAACATGGTAGCTTTTTCTTTTTCACTTCTCTTTCTGAAATTATCAAACTCCGCCATGCTTCTTTTAAGTCTGTCTGTCAAATCTGCAATGGCAATGTCTTTTTTATCAGGCTTTCCTTCAAGGTTTTCATCACTGAAAGCTTCTTCCACCTCAGCCTCCATAGCTGCAGCCTTTGCAGCTACCTCCTCAGGTGTTTCTTCGGCTTCCTCAACAAATTCCCCTGTCTCTTCGCCTTCTAAAATCTCTTTGTTATCTTCCTGTTCTCTTTTTAAATCTTTTTCTTTCACAGCCCTCTCCTCTATTCATCATTTTTAAACTGCTCATCTAGCGATGCCATTACAGTTTTTATGGTTTTTAATACTTTCTCATAGTCCATTCTCTTCGGTCCTACTATACCTATAGAACCTCTGAGTCCTTCGCCTATTTCATAATTGGCTGTAACTACGGAAAGATCTCTCATGTCTGAAATCGGCACTTCATTTCCGATATATACTCTGATACCGTCATTATCATCATCATTTACCCCGGCAAGTATTTCCTTCAGCTTATCCTTTTCTTCAAAAGCGTTTACAAGCTGACTTGCTTTCTCTCTGTCGGAAATTTCAGGGTACTTGAAAATATTTGTGGTACCGCTTGTATATATCTCAAGATTGTCGGTAGCACTTTCAAACACTGCCGCTACTTCTCGTAAAACCTTATCTACTATATCACTATAAACTCCTGCATCCGTTCGTAACTTATTCATAATACTTAAGTTTATCTCTTCCACAGTAAGTCCGTTTAATGAAGTATTTATAAGCAGATTCAGGTTTAAGATTTCGCTCTCCGATATTTCGCTGTCGATATCTATTATCTTATTGTTGATAATATTACCTTCGGCAACCGCCACCAAAAGGAGCTTGAACCTATCTATCTTTGAGAGTTGCAAAAACTTTACTTTATTTGAGTGGATGGTAGGCCCTGATATCATCGCGGCATAATTGGTGTCTCTTGCAATAATTTTTGCCAACTGCTTTAAGACCGTTTCCAATCTGTCCACTTTTTTAAACATCAAGTCCTTAAATGCCTCAGTCTCTATCTCCTTTTCTCTCAAAATCTCATCTACATAGAATCTGTATCCCTTGTCTGAAGGTATACGTCCTGCAGAAGTATGGGGCTGTAAAATATAACCCATATCTTCCAAATCGCTCATTTCATTTCTTATAGTAGCAGAGCTCAAATTTAACTCAGGGAGCTTTGAAATAGTTCTTGAACCTACCGGCTCCCCGGTTTCCATATAATTCTTTATAATAGCTTTTAAAATAATCGCTTTCCTGTCTTCCAAATCCATTCGCTCCTCCCTTCTTTATTTTTGTTAGCACTCATTTATCTAGAGTGCTAACTCTATTAGCTACTATATTCCATATAGGAACATTTGTCAACAACTTTTTTAATTTTTTTATACCGACTTTTTTATACCGATAAAATAAAAAACTCCCAAACATATATGTCTGAGAGTTTATATTATTTATTATAGCCTTATCAGCCTATTCCTCCATAGAATGCACCTGCTATAAGCGCAAGCAACGCAAGACCTGTATATACATACTTACCTAAGAAGAACCAGATTTCTCCTTTCGGCTTCTTTGCACCTGTATTTACAGCTTCCATAGTATACTTCTTTCCGAACACAAAGAACAACATTACTGATGCCAGTACCGCACCTATCGGGCAAATATAGATAGATACCGCATCCATCCAGCTTCCTACAATTCCTTGTATAAGCACTGCAACAACCACACCTATTACTCCGATGATTCCTACAGACTGTGCTCTGCTTAGTTTAAACTGCTGCTGTAATGTAGCTACAGGCGCCTCATACAGATTTACAAGTGAACTGAGTCCTGCAAATGTAACACATACAAAGAATATAATTCCTACAATCATGCCACCCGGCATCTGATTCATTATATTTACAAGGTAGATAAACATAAGTCCCGGACCGCCTTCACTAAGTTCTGCTCCCGATGTAGCCATAGCAGGTATAATAACGAGTGCTGCAAGAAGTGCCGCACAGGTATCAAATATAGCTATGTTCATTGCAGAGAAAGGTATATCCTCTTTCTTACTGAGATAGGAACCGTAAACAACGGTACCGTTACCTGCAATAGAAAGCGAGAAAAATGCCTGTCCGAATGCAAATATCCAAAGTCTTATATCCTTTAATCCTTCAGGATTTACAGTAAAGATATACTTATATCCGTTTACTGCACCCGGCTGTATTCCTATATAAACAGCAAGTCCGATCATCATTACAAAAAGTAGCGGCATCATAAACTTATTTGCTTTCTCTATACCGTCTGCAACTCCTAATGCCATAATAGCAAAGTTTACAATGAGTGCTATTATTATCCATGTATTGTTTCCGAATGCTGTAGCTGTAGATCCGAAAGTTCCACCAATGACATTCATATCTGTGCCCATTCCAAAAAGCTTTCCTGTAAATGCCATTACTACATATTTAAATATCCAACCTACTACACATGAATAGCCTATTGCGAGAGCCAAAGAACCTATTGTAGGTATAATTCCTATACTCTCACCTACTTTTCTGCTCTTTCCGGCATGAGCCATAGCAGCACCGAATGCTCCTATAGGACCTTTACCCGTGCTCCTTCCAAGTGCGATTTCTTCCACTACTCCTGTACTGCCTATCAATATAACGAATATAAAGTAGGGAATCAAAAAAGTCATTCCCCCCCAGGCTGACACAAGCACCGGAAATCTCCACAGGTTTCCCATACCTACAGCTGAACCTACACATGCTATAATAAAACCTATTTGTGAGTTAAAACCATCCTGCTTTACAGGCGTATTATCTGAACCCATAAACTTCCTCCATCTTGCCAAAAATGCAAGTCCCACTTAAAGCAGTCCGGTCTTTACAAGACCGGCTGCCAAAATGTCTTATTTATTTTCCCAGTATCCGTAATTTCCTTCATCACACATCTCTTCTTTGCTTGGAGCATATGGCTCTGCCCATGCATGGAAATGTCTCATAGGTAATGTGTGACCGAATGTAATCTTTAAATTAGGAACGGTATCTCTGTCTTTATAAAGTTGTGTCAATGCTGCGATAATATAATCCATATGCTGTTTGCTGAACTGACTTCTGTTGATAGCCAAACGAACAACATTACATACTTCCTTTTGCTGCTCAGGAGTCTTTAAATCATATTCCATAGAGAAATCTCCAAGCTCTGAACAACGAATACCGTAACGATGGATCATCTCTAAAGAAAGTGCCTGTCCTGCAAAGCTCTCATGTCCTCTCTTATAGTTAAAGAATTTATCAACATCGATATAAACTCCATGTCCGCCTGCAGGCTGTACAACAGGAACACCGTTTGCTGTAAGTCCGTCTGCCAGATACTGACACTGTCTTACTCTCTCATCCTGATAATCAAATCTTGCCTCTTCATACATACCCTGGCAAAGAGCCATGATATCATGTCCCGACATTCCGCCGTAAGAGTCATTACCGTAAGCTGATATCTGACGAACCTTTAAAAGATGTCCGATATCCGTCTTTACGCTGCCGTCCTCATTAAACTCTGAGAACTTCTGCCAGAAAAGACCCTTGTCACGGAAAGCTAAAACTCCACCCATATTTGCATGTCCGTTTTTCTTCAGCGATGCTGAAACTACATCAAAGTAAGAGAACATCTCTTTAGCTATTTCACAGATAGACTTGTCGGCATAACCCTCTTCATTCATCTTTATGAAGTAGCAGTTTTCAGCCCATCTTGCACCGTCCATAACAAATGGGATATTGTACTTATGTGCTACCTGTGCAACCTCTCTGATATTCTTCATAGAAACAGCCTGTCCGCATACTGAGTTGTTTGTTACTGTAGAATAAATAAGCGGAACATTCTCAACACCTACAGCTTCAATAAGCTGATTGAGCTTATCTATGTCCATATCTCCCTTGAAAGGATTCTTCTCATACTTTCCGCTCTCAGGTACCTCAAATAAAATCTCCTTATGGAAAAGATTTCTAGGTACATTACCCATCTGCTTGATATTACCTTCTGTAGTATCAAAGTGAGCATTTGACGGAATAGTAAATACTTTACCCGGCCATCTCTTTGCAAATAACGGCTTTAATACATCAAATAAAAGTGCCTCTGCACAACGTCCCTGTGGAACGATAAATGTGTTAGGTCTTGAAAGCTGATACTTACCGCCATTGATAAATCCACCTTCATAGTCAACCAGATACACTTCATTCATCATCTTCTCTACATCATCCTTGTCTACTCCCTCTTTGATGTAGTTGATAAGTCTCTTCTGATCGTCTCCTCTTTCCCATACATCTCTGAATGCATCCAAAAGAACATAATATCCTTTATTTCTTCCGTAAGACTCATCTGCAAGGAACATAGCTGACCACTGTGTATCTGTCATTGATGTAGTACCCGAGTCTGAAAGGCAGTCAATATATAAAAGACCTGCAGGGAAAGCAAACTCATTATAATGAGTCATCTCAAGGGCTTTTCTTCTTTGCTCCTGTGTAACTGTAGGAACTTCTCTCACTACATGTGTCCATGACTTTGGTGCCTCTACACCTAACATCTTCTCATACTCCATTTTAATACCTCCAAATACAAAAATATATTTTGATACCCCGGTCATCGTAAGTAACGACTGGCGGACGGTATTACAATCCTTTTAAGCAATAAATATATCATCTGATTATCGAGACTATATGCATTTAATCTCTAAAAGTTTTATATTCAAATGAACTATTATCTAAAATATTGCTATGAGAATAATTTATCACCTTTTTAGAACATTGTCAATATTGTTTAATAAAAAGCTTATTAAGGTTTATTTTTAGTATATTTATGTGCATTTTGCATTAATTTTTTATTTTGGGATAATTCTTTGGAAATAAAGAAATCGCTATTTGATAAATTTATCGGGATTTTTCTTAGCTTCGGCTTCAAGCAGATATACAGATATATAGTTAAAAGCCCTTTATTTTCATATATATTTTTATATAAAATAATATTTGAGAATTTTTATGAGAATTTTTTCTCATTTTCTTGATATCAACTCTTTTCTGCTTGATTTTTCATTTTCGTGATTTTGCTTAAAACTTAAATTTTATATCATAATGTTTTAAGTTTTGGTATAATAATAACAGTTATTTCTTCAAGCTTTAATATACCGGTACAATACAAATATGATTTGGAGTATTTATGAATGAATTTGATATAAAGCGATATATTGATATTTCCGATTTTTTGGGCACTCTGCTGGGCCCGGACTATGAAATCATATTATATGATCTAAAACATATAATATATATAATAAACGGAGATATAAGCGGCAGGCAAACAGGTGATGTGCTAAGTACAACGATGAAAACCCTTTTGCAGAACAAAGAATCCGCTGATAAAAAATGGATATCAAACTATAGGGCTCTTTCAGCCAACGGCAAAATTCTCAGATGTTCTACATTTTATATAAAGGATGAAAAAGGCAAACTTGTAGGAGCTCTCAATATAAACTTTGACGACAACAGGTACAGAGAACTTTCAAACCTTGTTTTTTCTCTATGTCATCCGGATAATTATGTGTCCAAAAATATTTCTATAGAAATAAAGGGAAACGATGATCAGGCAATTTTTTCCGAAAACATTTCAAATACTATAGATGAAATATTAAAAAGAATCGATAAATCTCTTCCTTTCAGCAAACTGAGTCATTCGGAAAAGCTTGATATAATACGTCAGCTCTATCAAAAAGGTATTTTTTCTATGAAAGGCGCCATAAAGACAGTAGGTCATAGGCTTTCATGCTCTCCTGCAAGCATGTACAGATATCTGGAGACAGTAAAAAATGAGCAACAATAAATTTCTACAGACATTTAAAAAAGTATATATTATCTTTAATTAAAAGTAATATTAACTACTCAATTTATGTGCTACAATAGTATGAAAGATATGTCTCTTTAAAAAAGAGACGTGAAAAAAATCCGGTATATATAAAAGAAAGGAATTTTATGAAAAAACTGATTTTAATCTTATCACTACTTTTTTCACTCTTTATGAGTATGTCGGTATTTGCTGCCGACTATAGTATAGGTAGTGCGTCATGGGATGTAGGAAGCAAGGCGTTGGCGACTTGGGATGAGACCGAGGACAAGACAAAGTACAAGGTACAGTTGTACAAAGGAAACAAAAAAGTCGGCTCAAACAATGCCGCAAGTTCAGAGAAATATGATTTTACAAAGCTTATCATAGACAATGGTGCAGGAAACTACTCATTCAAAGTTTATCCGTTAAAAGGCGGTCCTTCAATGACAGTATCATCTGAGATTGAGTATTTTGATTATGATACAATTGCTGAATTTAAAAAGAGCCGTGGCGGTTCAACTCCAAACTCTACTTCTGCAAGTACAAGCCAGGCAAATACAGGAACAACTACAGGATGGTATCAGACGAATAATGTGTGGCATTACAGAAAGGCTGACGGTACACATGCCACTAACTGGTTTATGGTAAACAACCTTTGGTATTTCTTTGATGCTAACGGAAATATGCTTACAGGATGGATTGAGAATAATGGTAACAAATATTATCTCAATCAGCCAAACGGTGACATGCCTGTAGGTTGGGCACTTATCAATGATAAGTGGTACTATTTTGAGGAGTCAGGTCTTTATAAGAAGGGCTGGATCGAGTACAACGGACATTGGTATTACCTTGATGCCAACGGACAAATGGTTACAAACACAACTATTGATGGATTTAATATAAATCAAGACGGTGTTTGGGTTCAATAATAAAGGGGATTTTAATATGCTGAAAAAACATCAATTTTGGGCGATTGTAGCAGTTGTCGGATTGGTAATGTGTTTTATCACAGGTCATGCTATGGTAGCAGGACATAAGCCTAAGGCTGTTACAGAATAAAGAAATTATAAAGAAAGAGCAGGGACTTTTCTAAGTCACCTGCTCTTTTACCTTTAAAGTTTAATTCTAGAATTTAATAAGCATGCTCTTTGCTATAAACGCCGCACCACCAAAAATAAGTACCAACATAACTACCCAATCAAAAAGTGTCAGATACTGAATATAAAATCTGGTCGACTGAATGAGACTTGCTATAATCAAAAGTACACTTAGCACCATAGCAATCTTTGAACCTTTATTCGGTCTTATAAACATCCAGACTAAAGAAAAGATAAACGGTACTATTACCAAACCTGAACTGATGTGCATACCCATCAATCTCATGCCTCCGCCCCAAAAGGAATTTGTCACAGTTACCTTTTGTGATAAGAAGAACAAACCTACTACCAGCATGATAAGTCCTCCCCAGAAATATAAATAAAAATCATTCTTTCTACTCATATCTTTTCTCCTCTCTATTATGCTTGCTTTTTATAGCTACTTTAGGTTCATTTTATCATATATTACAATTTATACAAATTAATTTTCATTTAAGGTTTATGTTAATGTATGTACTCGAGGGACTTTGATCAGACTTCATAAAGCTGTAAATGGCTTAAACAAGTTTCATACATGTTTAAGCCATTTTAATATCGGAATGACAAGACTTGAACTTGCGACCTCTTGACCCCCAGTCAAGCGTGCTTCCAAACTGCACCACATCCCGTAAACTATTGATGCAGTATTTATTATATAAAATTTTTCAATATTTGCCAACAAAATTTTTTGCTGAAATTTCTATTCAATCAATGCAATATAAGTTGACAGTTTTTACAAATATTATATAATATTAATTAATAATTAATTTTATCTTTATATTTTAAGGAGTTAGTATGAAAAAAAGATTTTATTTGGCATTATCCGCTCTTGCTATCAGTGTAGCACTTACAATACCTGTATTTGCAGGAACATGGAAACAGGATAATGTTGGATGGTGGTACGAAAGAGACGATAAAAGCTTTCCTGTATCTGTTTGGGAGCCGATAGACGGATCATGGTATTATTTTAACGAGAATGGTTATATGCTATCTAATCAATGGCTTGGCAATTACTATCTCGGATCTACCGGTGCGATGCTTACAAATACCGTTATCGACGGATATCAGGTAGGTGCAGACGGTGCGTATATCCCCGCTTCACAGTCTGCAGGCAGCTCAAACTCAAATACTCAAAATACATCAACATCAGCATCTAGTAATAATTCAAATACAGGAACTGTTGTAAATAACAGAGCCACAGATTATATATTAAATAAAAACAGCCATGTATTCCATTATTCAAACTGTACTGCAGTACAAAAGATGAGAGAACATAATAAGATACCTTTTAGCGGAACAAGAGATGAGGCTATTTCCAAAGGATATACACCTTGTCAAATATGTCATCCTTAAAACCTGTAACTATACTAAGTAGTATATATACTATGCCTTAAAGACTATATATCCTGTTAAATCATGATATATAGTCTTTTTATATAGCACATCTTCTATCCTGTTCTATTCCTTTATTAGTTATTCTTAATACTTACTTCACTTTATCTATGTTTACAATCAATTGCTTTTATATTATTGTATAACTAAGTAACAGCATTTTCTGCAGCCATACATACTGCATTTACAAAAGGAGGTTATAATGGCAAATATCATTGACTATATAAAATGGCGTGGAGATTTATCTTTTGAGATTTCTCCTTTTAATGAACTTGATAATGCGGTTTTTTCATTATTCTCCTATCTTGACTTAAAAGACTTACAGAATGAAATAAACTCAATAGGCGTTTCTCTTGCAGACGCCTGCAGATATCTAATTACTCATGACTATCACTACGGTTATATGAGTGAAATAAATGTAGATTTTTTGAACGCTCTCGCAACTTCCGAGAGATTCGGTAATGTTATGATCCTTGATTATATAGATCTCTATCATGAGAAAAAATATCAATTTTCGTCAACCGGATTTATGTATGACGACAGTCAGATGTATATTGCATTCAGAGGAACCGATGACAGTATTGTTGCTTGGAAAGAAGACTTCATGATGAGTTTTTCAGTTATTCCGGCTCAGAAATTTGCACTGGATTTTCTAAAGCAGGTTATTTCTCGTCATCCGAATACAGATTTTATAGTTGGAGGACATAGTAAGGGCGGTAATCTTGCAATCTACTCCTGTGCAATGTGTGATGAACTATTTAGGGATAGAATTACAGCCATCTATAATAATGACGGACCGGATCTTTGTGATAAAGTAATCAATTCCGATATAATGAATACTATCAAAGATAGAATAATCAAGATAGTTCCCGACTTTTGTGTGGTTGGAATGATTTTTAACAATACCAAAAATATAAAAGTTGTAAAAGCCGATAATATTGCTTTCTTACAACATGATATACTCAACTGGAACTGTATAAGAACAAACTTTGAATATGTTGATGATATAAATAAGAATGCAGACAAGTTCAACAGTTTTGTAGGTAAGGTATTGGAGAACACTGATTTAAGTAAGCGCAAGGAATACGTAAATAATTTCTTTGACAAGATAATAGACTCAGGCACAACTAGGTTACCTTGGGGTAAAAATAATCAAACAACTTAAATATAGAAAGGGATTTGAGCCAATAAACGGTTCTAATCCCTTTTATACTTCATAAAGCGGTTTTATACGCCCCTCTTTTATCAGTTTTTCAACTTCTTCATCCGATAATTTAACAGGGCATCCCGGCATAGATAACCTGTCTAAATAAGCTTCATAAGATTCTTTTTGTATTTCTTCTTCACTTTTGTTTCTCATTTTATCACCTCTTAATTCTTCGACCGCTTCTCTTGCTCTTTCTACTATTCTTTCTACAATATAGGATATTCCTTCAACGCTAATCTTATCTGCCATATTAACCTATTTTATTCAAATATCTTTAAAAGCTTCTCAATGGTGTCTGTACATTCTGCATATAGAAAAGTTTCCTCTTCAGTTTTTACAATAGTAAAAGGATTTCCATCTATTTCGCAATCATACAAATCATCCAATGGTGTTTCGTGCTTTCTACCGATACTAATATTTTTCTTTTTTAAAATACTTTGTAATTTTTCCAGCTCTTCCTCGCAGAATCTACTTTGATTTAGGTTATTTTAATACAGTTATCTATACTGTTTTATATTGATATTATATATATTTTCCACACATTATTTTTCGTTTCACATATTTTTAGTATCAATCCAGTACCATTGCATTTTTTATTATTGTGTGTAGTTCCGGTGGCTTGCAAGTTTGTTTTAATATTCACAGAATAAATTTCTGCTGGTTTGCTTGTCCACCTATTAGAATTATAAGCTCCAGCAAATATTTCTGCAAGAAAAAGTTTTGTGGTACTAATGCTCTGTATCTTCAACTGCTTGAAATGCAGAAAGCATTCACTATCATAATATCTATGTAATTATTTTATAATCAGATTCTTTTTTATAAAACTGATTTTCGATTATTTATTTCGATGTAACTAGCTTGCTTTCATACACACTCTGATTCAAATCATCAATAACTAAAAATGAATCTTTTGATCTTAAATCAATATTATTCAACTCAATTAACTGCATTCGAACATTATCTAATAGCACACATTTTTCAATCTCCTGTGAATATTTTTTTATAAATTGTCTAGAAACATTACGTAATGTTTTTATTTTACTATTAAGTTTATCCCTTAACTCTTTATTTTTATTGCTTTTATATTTACCAACTAATCCATAACACTCTTTTATCAAACTGCAAAGTTCAGTCCAACTATTTTGATACTCAATTCTATATTCTTTACCATTGGTTATAATCATCGATAGTTCTGCACTAATATATTTTTCTGCATTAATAACATCTCTATACTGTTCTACACTCGATTGAAACACACCCCTATGGGCATATCTATGTCTATTTCTGATAAGATCATCATATTTTGAAATTTCATCTCTGTTTTTATTGATAATAAATTTAAAACTATTGCACAATTCATCTCTTATGCTTTTTTCCAAAACAATATAGCTTACATTTGGAGAGAACTTCTCAATATCCAATTTTTTATTAATGAAATTTCTAGCATATAAATTTTCAGATCTATCTTTTTCAAGTAATTCATAATAAAAATTTTTTACAAGTTGTTCTACATAAGTATATACACCAATAAGCAATGCCCTTTCATATGCATCAATACAATCGCTCAATGCTGAAAATTCAACATTAACTTCTCGAGAAAATTTTCTATATTCTGCTGTATGATCAGCAAAGCTATTTTTTATGAGTTCAACATTTTGCAGGGCAATCTCATTTTTCTGAATTTCATCTTCTACATCAAAGTCATATATTTTCATATTATCTGTATCCTAATATTTCCTCACATATTTCAAATCTTTTTCTTATTGACTGTAATGTTCCTGTACTTATGCTAAATGGATTTTCTTCTTCTCTCTTAAAAGATTTTTCCAATATACTATACATTTTATTTAAATACTGATTTTTTATAACTTTTGGATCAATATCTGCTAATGAAAAATTTTTTTCTATTATAACTCCCAACATTGCCTCAAGTATACTAACATTTAGATTTCCAACAAACTCCAATTCATCTTCATTTATTTTTTCTACCTTTCTAAAAATATTTTTGCTTTCTCCAAATATTGAATACATCATTTTTATTGCACTTGATAAGTCTTTTACATAGTTTTTACTTATTAGCTTATTCTTGTTATCCTCACAATAACTGTTCAAAATATTATTAATTCCAGATTTTTCAAACTTATATCCTCTATAAAAAACATCTGACATTACAATAACTCTAAGAAGAGCTTCTACATGAGCATCCTTTTTTATTGCATTATTTGAAAACAAACTTTTTAATTCTTTGCACGAATCTGCCGTCTCATAAAGTGCATTTATAAATTTACCATATGCAAGCGATTTTCTTATCTGCATATAATTTAGTTTGACAGATCCAGTATTTATTCTCTCAAATATTAAGTATTTAGAACTGTAATCGTTCGGTCCAATTTGCCTAAATTCTATTAAAGGTATAGTACTTCTCTTTATAATTCTCTGATATTCTGGTTCTAACTGATCAAAACTTTTTCCAACAAGTTCTTCCATTATTTTACCTGATAGTTTTGACTTTCTCTTCTTTTTTCCTTCCTCAACTGCATTCCATGGTTCTCCATTAACATAGTTTGTAACAGTTGTAAGTCTTTGAAAACCATCTATTAATTCATATTCATTATTTCCTACTTCCAATAAAAATAATGGTGGAATTGGAAGTCCTAAAATAATTGACTCAATTAATCTAGAACTCTTTTGAGCATCCCATATAAATTCCCTTTGCATAGCTGGTTTTTTTATTTCTCCACAATTAAACATATCAATTAATTCGCCAAATGATCTATTACTAACCCAATGTTTAATATTATAAGAAGTTAAAGACTCTTTATTAACCTCGCTTTCAAACAATTCACTTATTTTATTTTCGGTTTCTTCATCTATATTCCCTAGTTTTTCCAGTTCTATAAACATTTCATCTAATGAATTGGCTTCAACTTCTTCATTGCAAACATTATTTTCCTCAACATCTACATAACTAATAAAATTATTTTCAACACGAATATATAGTTTCATATTTTTTCCTTTCTTCAAATCCTATATCCTCCAAACTCTTTTTAAATAGGATATACAATTTATGGTAACATCATTCTTGTAAAATTGATATTTATTCTTAATTATTTACACAAATATGCCATCAATTTTATTTATACTTTTTCAGCCTTAAACTTTTATTTTATATAAAGTGTATATTATTCAGACAATAACCTGGCTAATCACATCTTGTACTTTCTCTGACCGTATCAGCATCCTCATCTTCTCATCCCCATCTTCAACCTCAGGCTTACCACACCTAAGATTATCCGTATGCTCTGACACACAACAATCTTTATACCAGCATTCACCCATAAAATTCCCTTTAACAGACCACTTTTCATTTTGTGTAAATTCACCAACCAATGACTTCATCACACGTTCTGTAGAATATCTCTTAAAACCTGCTATGTACTGTAATGTTTTCTCATCATCAATCTTTGATAAATCGATTCTGTGATTCTCAACTGCCGCCAAAACTTTATCACGGATTTTTATCCTATCTGTCTTTCCAGTTCCTGTCCATTCTACCAGCTTGTCAAATGCAATAATCAGGTACTCAAAACAAATCATATCAAGAATCACAATCTTTCCATCTGACTTATCTGTTATTGATTTCAATATGCGATACTTATTACGAATATCCTGATTATCAACCACATAATCAAATGCAACATAGTATTTATCGTCATCTTTAATATCCAAGTCTAATACTGCATCCAATAATACCTGATTACTTCCTTTACTCTCAACAACAAGCTCATTGTCAAAGAAAAGCTGATTAACTAATTTCCAGAAATGAAACCCTGCCCCGGTATCTTCTGTCCATAAATATCTCATGTCACAACTCCTCTTCTAGTGTTATCCTGTTATTATCAAACTTCAGCACCTTAAAGCTCTTATCAGATACATTGAGTCCGTCACAATTTCGCAAGAAGAGCATATACTGATTTGATAACTCAAAATTAATAAATCTCCTAACATCATCATTAATCAAACAATCTGCATTATCTATCACAATAAAACTATCTCTGCACTGTTTGATTGCCACTAAAAAATCATCTGATTTATAATTAAACAGCTTGATAGCCTTGTATTCGTCTGTCAATCTTATATCTTCAAGCATTTCATAAAGTACTGTTTTCCCGGTACCACTGTCTCCACCAACAAGTGTAATTCTGTCATCAAATTCCAAATCGTATGAAAATGGATCAGCTTTGAATCTAACAATTTTATAAATCATCTGCCTCTCTCCTTTCATATTCATTACTCCACCATGCATTATAACCTCTGCCACCGGTAACTATATCAGAATCATTAAATCTGATTTTGGCATCATCCGGAATATCAAAAAGCGTTGGTCTTGACATATAAATCTTAATATTATCCATAGTAAAAAGTATTCTAAGTACATTCGGTCCACATTCCTCAACATTTACCACTTTATCAGGATGCTTTACAATATTAAGTAATGTCTTGCAACCTGATGATAAATTTCGAATTGTACCCAAGCCATATTTTGTTTCTATATGCTTGTCTGGCGTCAGCTTAGCCGCATCCACTTGTTGAATCAAATCAATTTCTTTTTGTGACATCTCTTCATTGCCTGTATTCAGGTTAAAATACAGGTTATTCTGAAATATCCAATCCTTTAAATTCTTTTTTTCTGTATAGACGTTTATCATTGATATTACTCCTTCAATTTACTATCAATTTTGTACCAATGTCTTTTCACCTGATTCCGAATACCACTCTCAAGCACCTTACTTTGACTAAATATCTCATCCGCTTTATATGCATATGTTAAGAAATTCCCATGATCCTTAGAATACTTACTTGCCCCTAAATGTGTATACGAATGATAAATTGCTTTCTTTCCAGCATTAAATGATTTTTCATCCGTGTTCTCCTTAATTCTTTTAATTTTTCTATATGCTCTACAATAAAACTTAAATAAACTTTTATCCCTTATATGAACAATTCTACCATCAAATGTAAAACCAAGATAATTTATAAGGTTACTTTGCCCCTTTATTTTTTCTATTTCCCCATTATTGTAAAAAAAATGCTCTGTTTTATCCTCATTTAATTTTAAATTAGGAATACCATCTCTGGTATCATATATAAATTTTGAAATTCCCTCATTTCTTCCACAATTTATCTCGTTACGGGTCATCGGAATAACAACTATTATATCATCACAATACCTTCTATATATTCCTTTCTGAGAAGTAATAAAATCATTAATTCTTTTATCAAAATCTATCATATATACATTAGCATACACAGCACTTATAGATGAACCTTGCGGAATCTGATAATCTTTACTATTTTTATGAAGATGCTTCTTTTTAAAATCATGAAATTCATCTGTTTCAAAATATTTATCCAACTCACGCATATCTCTTCTAAATAACCCTTTTTCAGCCTCTATATCATCAGCTTCAACATATGTAAACTTTGTAATATTCTTATAAATTGCATAATCAGCTACATCCAACGACTTTTCACCAACCACACATTTAATTTTTTCCTTTAAATATCTATGATCAAGATTATCAAAAAATTTACTAAAATCACCAATAAAAATATAAGCTGATTCACATTTAGCAATATACTCAAACACTTCTTTTGCAAAATCAATATTGCATTTTCCTGGTAAGCAGTTTCTATATGCTGTTGAAACACGACCTATTCCTTTTGACTTCATATAATTATTATATTTGCTATTAAGACGATTTCCATAGTACTCATAAATAAATCTGTCAATGTGTGCTGCATAATATATATCCCGATTTTTTTCTTTAATAAACTTATTTCCTTCTAAATCATTTGTGTATTTGCTGCAATCCATTTGAAAGTGGATAAACGGATAAAAGCCGTGCCTACTAACCCAATTAATATTTTGAACTCTTTGCTCATAGTTAGTGTGGTATTTCTTTTTATCAAAGTGAGTATAGAATTTATCTTTGTATATTTGTTTGCTCATTTTTTCTCCTAAAAGCTTACTGATTAACGACCGGTAGATATCAAATATCAGTAAGCATTAAAATCAATTGGACCTTGCTTTCGCAAGGAACTCTACCATCCTCCAAATACGATGTATTGTATAATATTATTAACAGCTACTTTAATTCACTGGTAATAGGAGGTCATACAATGGACAATATAATTCTTAATATAATCAACTGTATGCTATTAATTCTGGTCAAGAATATTCTTGACATAGAATACGTAAAACCCTTATAGCTATTTCTATAAGGCAAAAGCTATTATTAATCTGTCACTTGATAATAGTATAATACTACTTTTTATATCCATATGGAATAGACTCCTCAGCAACTCGCAACATACTATTTTCTGAAATATAATCATATATATGTCTATTAGAGCCTTTGTACTCTTTAATTGAAGCGGATACATCTGAATGCTCCTCAAAATTCTCCACCTGCTCCATAACTTTCTTAAATACTTCCGGGCTATATTGTGGTGGATAACCATTCTTAACTAGACAAATCTTTATTTCCAATTTCAACTGATCTCTTACATTTTGATTGTTAATCCAATCTGCAAAAGAAGTTTTTGTATCAATTATTTCCTTTACCTTTATTGCCAGGTTTTTACATTTATCATTGATTACAATACCATCGACCTCTTTATCCGTTCCATACTCAAAATCATATTGGTCACGCATAGAAATCAAAATATCATAAAACACCTTTTCTTCAAAAGTAAGTCCTATTTTTCGAAAGCTTTCTCTATTTTCATTCATTGCTCTAAGAATATCTAACGCCTGCTCTGTTGCAATTTTAATAATATCTTCTGAAACCTGTTCCTGTGCTTCACCTGCTTCTTCTGCAGAAAGATGTTTACGTCTCTCATGGTATTCTGCAATAGTCTTTTCCAACATTTCCTGATATGTCTTTGCAGCTAATATGTTAACCTTTCCATACTCCTTAATCTGTTTACGAAGCATTTTGATAAGAAGTTCGAGCTTAGTCGCTGGCATCTTAACATCAGATAACTTTTCAAAATATTCTGGTGAAAAGATATCTTCTTCCTCACCACTTTCAAGAACACTCTCAACCTGATTATATTTTAATGCTTCCTCCACCATCTTAGAAACTACACGATTCATACTGTCAGTATCTAATTCACTTGTTCCACTCATTTTGCGCACAAAACCTGCTATTGCCATAAAGCATTGTGCCAAAGCAGATTCTTCTTCTCCAAGATACCCAGAAGGCTGACATATATCAAATGCCATTCTCATACGTTTAACAGTCTTCAGAAAATATGTTTTAAAAGATACTGTCTGAGAACCATTTTTTCCTTCCGACTTCAATTCCTGCGTTGATACAAAAACATACTCTGCTGCTTTTGCAAGAAGTCTGCATCGTTCAATTGGATTGCATTCCAAATTTATGAATGGTGTTAAATCATAGCCTGTAAATATATTTTTTAGTACTTCCAATTCTTCCCTAAATACCGATGTAGCCTGCTCAACACCATCAGAAGTTGGTGCAACCGATGTGCTTCCACCATATATTTTCATGGCTTCACGCATATTATCACGGATCCCAATATAATCAATCACCATACCATATTCTTTTCCCGGATATTTTCTGTTTACACGGCTTATGGTCTGTATTAACAAATGCTTTTTTGATGGTTTATCATTGTATAAATATGTGAGACACGGAACATCAAACCCAGTAATCCACATATCTACAACAATAACTATACGAAAATTTGACTTTTCTTGCTTAAAAGCAGCATCTAACTCTTCAGAACGTTTATCATTCTTAACTCCACCAAGATAGTTATACATGTTCTGCTCATCATTTTTTCCAACGCTAGATACCATTGCAATAAATGGCATCGGCTTCAATTCCTTTAATTCTTCATCTGTTATGTCAGTACCCTCTGGCACTTGCTTTTCCTCAAACCATTCAGGGAACTTATCTTTGAACTTTAGCAATAAAGCATAAGCAATCTTTCTATTAGAACAAACCACCATTGCTTTATGAATTCTATCCTGGTCTGCTTCACAGGCTGAAACATAATGATTATGAATATCTGTAGCAAGACGCTCTAATCTGAAAGGTTCCCCAAGAATTGTTTCCATAGAACTCATTGCCTTCTTACTTGCTTCGACATCTTCAATAGTAGCACCATCATCAGCACACTTTTTATAGTAGTCCTCAATCTCTTTTACCTTGTTTTTATCAAGTAATACTTTTGCAATACGAGGATGATATTTAATAGAAACAGAGTCCATCTGCAACAGCCTGATCAATCGTATATCTATCAATTTCATCACCAAAAGTCTGATATGTTTCTGCAATAGGTGTTCCTGTAAATCCTACAAATGTAGCCTGTGGAAATGCCTCTTTTAGCACCTTTGCATATGGCTTTGATACCATAGCTTTCATATTCGCATCTGCATCTTTACTGAATTGAATTTTTTTAGAATGTTCAAGCTGAGTTCTATGTGCTTCATCAGAGAAGCATATAATATTCTGTCTGTCATTGATAAGACCTATTTTGTCATCTTCCCTATCACAAAACTTCTGAATAGTGCATATGTAGAATCCACCACTTTGTCTTGCTCCAAGTTCCTATCTTAGTTGTGTTCTATTCTTAACAACAGAAACCTCTCCAAGATTAAGGAATTCTGTACTCTTTGTAAAAAGCTTCGCCCCCTGTTTTTGCAATTCATCTCTATCGACAATCAATATAATCGTTGGAGAACCTATCTCTGAGATATCTGTACAGCGTAATGCCAACTGACGCGCCAAAAATGCCATCGTATAAGTCTTACCACATCCCGTAGCCCCAAAATATGTACCGCCTCTTCCACTCTTGGTAACAACAGAATCTACAATGCTTTGCTTCAGAAGCCTCGCAGCAAAAAACTGTGGATAACGGCATACAATTTCCACTTCATCACTATCTGCCAAAATTCTCTCGTAATTCTGAAAATAAATCCTGTTTTTATCGTTTTTGAGTAAAAAAGTTTTCATTATGATATACAAACCTCCGTAAAAATTACTTTACCACCACATTGTCATCCCACTCAACGATTTCAAACATATCAGGAGGATACAAATAATCGTCACCTGAATCATCTATGATTCTATACCAACAACGCTCTATAGATATTACATCATAAATCTTGTTATTTGTTAATACCAAAAAATCTGTTTTACCAAGCCATTTTACCTTCATTTATTTTCATACCAATCCGTAGCTCGCCCTTTGCTTTGGTCGCATTAATCAAAATAATTATATTTCATCTATTGATTTTATTTCAGATTCATCTAACTCTATTCCTGCTCTTGCAGCCCTACTTAAAATTATTCCGATGCTGTCAAGATATGGTTCTTCATTTTCTTCTGCTGTTCAAATTACTTTTAATACTCTGAAATATACAAAAAAGGCTCAAAGCCTTGTAAATCAAAACTTTGAGCCTTTTCACACTAGTGAGACACCCGGGACTCGAACCCGGGACAACTTGATTAAAAGTCAAGTGCTCTACCACCTGAGCTAGTATCCCATAAAAGAATAAATGCCTTGAACCGGAATCGAACCAGTGACACGAGGATTTTCAGTCCTCTGCTCTACCAACTGAGCTATCAAGGCATACTTGCGGGGACAGGATTTGAACCTGCGGCCTCCGGGTTATGAGCCCGACGAGCTTCCAGACTGCTCTACCCCGCGATAACTATATTCAGAATAAAACTCACTCTTAAAAAGAGTGACTGAACAATGGGGGAAGGTGGATTCGAACCACCGAAAGCAGTGCTAGCAGATTTACAGTCTGTCCCCTTTGGCCTCTCGGGAATTCCCCCAAACTTATTTAGTTCTTTACCTTTACTCCAAAGAGTAAAAGCCGATAATCGGACTCGAACCGATAACCTGCTGATTACAAATCAGCTGCTCTGCCAATTGAGCCATATCGGCATGTACATTATACTATCATATGACTAATATAATGTCAATACCATCTTTTTTCAAAGACGAATGGGACCTACAGGGCTCGAACCTGTGACCCTCTGCTTGTAAGGCAGATGCTCTCCCAGCTGAGCTAAGATCCCATATTTAAACTTAAAGGCTGGAATTCTTTAAGTAACGACCCGAATCGGACTCGAACCGACGACCTCCGCCGTGACAGGGCGGCGCTCTAACCAACTGAGCCATCGGGCCATATAAAGGTATGTACCTTCAAAACTGCCTACCAAACTTAAAAATAAATTCCTTATCCTTTTGGTTAAACCC
>CAKAQP010000003.1 GCA_916720285.1 uncultured Lachnoanaerobaculum sp.
CATTTGAAAGCACCTTTCTTCCGTCTTCCACAACTGCTGCCGCAGTCTCATCACATGAACTTTCTATTGCAAGTATTTTTACATTACTCTTCTTCATAACCAAGCTCTACACTCCATCCATCTCTTGCGGTTTCTATAACCGGACAGATTTTTTTCAGCTTATCTATATACTCATCCGGTTTATTCATTGACGGCGAATAATGTGTCAACCACATTCTCTTAGGATTAGCTGTCTTTCCAAGATTTGCAGCCTCCATCATAGTCATATGCTTATGTTCTTTGGCATTTTCTTCTTTTTCATCTTCACCATACATACCCTCACATATAAACAGGTCACAGTCAGTGGCATAATCTGCAATAATCGGAACAGGTCTTGTATCTGTACAATAATTTACCTTTATACCTCTTCTTGCCTCTCCCATTACCATATCCGGAGTATATGTGACATCTCCGTCGGTTATAGTTTCACCATGTTGCAATTTATTCCAGTATTTTAACGGTATATCAAGCTCCTTTGCTCTGGCAGCATCAAACTTGCCCTTTCTCTCAATAGAGATTCTGTAACCGTAACAAGTCACCCGATGATTGACCTTATATGCCTCTATCTTATATGGGGCAAAGTCTATCACTTCTTCGTTTTCTCTAAGTTCATGGAACTGAATTTCAAAAGGAAGCTCCGGTGCTATAACCCTCATAGCATTCACAACCCTCTCAAGTCCCTTAGGACCTATGATAAGAAGCGGAGTGGTCTTTTCACAATTTCCGATTGTAAGTAAAAGTCCCGGTAAACCGCTTATATGATCCGCATGAAAATGTGTAAAACAGATCACATCTATAGGCTTCGGACTCCATCCCTTCTCTTTTATGGCAACCTGAGTACCCTCACCGCAATCTATCAAAAGATTTACCCCTTCACATCTGGCCATCATTGAAGTCAGCCATCTGTAAGGTAGCGGCATCATACCTCCGGTACCTAATAAACAAATATCTAACATTTTATATATCCTTCCATTAGCAGAGCATCATCTGTGGGATCAAAGTAATATTCTTTTCTGATACCTATCTTTTTAAATCCATAATGCTCATACAGACTTATGGCATCTTTGTTTTGGCATCTGACCTCAAGAAAAACCTTTTTTACTTTCATATCTCTAAGATTTGAAATCATAAAGTTCATCAACTTATGTCCACAGCCCAATCCTCTGTACTGCTTATCGGTAGCTATTCTAAACAGCTCCGCTTCATCTTCATTTACCCTGAAAACTATATATGCCAAGACTCTATAGTCTTCTTCAATCACGATGCAGTAATCGAATTTAGATTCTATAGAGTCTTTTATGTTATTTTCGCTCCATGCATCACTGAAAATATCACTTTCTAAGCTTCTTATTGCTTCCACATCAGAAAGAAGCATGGGTCTAATCCACATTTCTCTCCCTTTCAGCTTGGCTTTTTCTAAGATATTCCGGTCTCATATCATCGGAAACTATGGTTTTTCCTTCTTTAAACATCTCCATACCAAGCATTGCAATATTTGATGCCCTCTGTCTGTTCAAATTTGCCGGAGCAAAATCATGTGCAATTTCAAAGTTTTCATCAATATATTCCCTGAATACCGGAACTCCGTCACCAAGGAAAACTGTTCTTTTTATTTTTTCTTCTTTATCTATTTCTCTAAGTATATCCAATAATTCATCTATAGACACTGCCATAGACTCTCTTACTACTTCCAAATGATGGTCATTTTTATATATACCTGTATATACCTGATTTCTTCTGGCATCCATTATAGGTACAATCAGAGCATCACTTGAGTATATATTTAATGCCATAGCATCAAGTGTAGGCACATGAATAAGCGGCAAATCAAGTGCCAGTCCCAGTCCCTTTGCACTTGCAGCACCAATTCTAAGTCCGGTAAATGATCCCGGACCTCCTGAAATTGCAATAGCTGAAAGCTCTTTTAGATCCAATCCCGTCATTTTTACTATTTCATTAAGCATTGGCAATAATGTCTCTGAATGAGTCTTTTTAAAATTTGTAGTATATTCCGCTATTGTCACATTTTCATCTATTATTGCAACTGAAGCCACTAATGCGGCACTTTCAATCCCCAAAATCTTCATCATCCATGCCTTCCACTGCTATTTTTCTGTAATCAAATCCCTTCTCAAGATCCTTTGATATAACAACTCTTATAATATTTCTCGGCAATACTTCTTCTATAAGCTTTGACCACTCTATAAGGACTATAGCATCATCATATATAAATTCATCAAATCCTATTTCATCAAGCTCGGAGATATCGGAAATTCTGTACACATCAAAATGATGCAGCCTTTTATCACCTTCATAGCTTTTCACTATATTAAAGGTGGGACTTACAATATCTCTCTTTATTCCAAGTCCTGCACCGAATCCCTTTGCAAACACAGTTTTACCGACTCCAAGATCCCCGTCAAGGCATACCACCGCAGAACCGGTTTTTGCCTTCAGATTATTTGCAATCCTAAAGGCAATATCAAATGTTTCCTTATCGGAAAAACTCTCAAATACCCTTGTATTCATAATTATAAAAAACTTACCCTTGTCTTCTCTTTTAAAACAGCAACTATTTTTTCTTTGTTTTCCTTTGTATATCTGTCAGGTAATAAATAACCTCTGACAGCATCCACGTATATTATTATAATGCCCGGTACTATCCTTGAACGAAATCCGCTTTCCCATTTAAAATCAACACTCTCTCCCTTTGATGAAACAACAATTCCCTCATCATTCATCTCAAGTGAAAGCCCTGCTCTTATAGCTTCGCTTCTTGCCTGTTTTGCGGATTTTAGATAAAGCATTGCCGGCTGTATTATCAAAAACATATTTGCCAATACCAAAAACAGGATTTTCCTTGGAGTATCGATTTTATTCCAAGAAGTAATCATATAATAATACATTACAGCAGTAAAAAGCACATTAAATATAAGCAGGAAACCTCTGTTGCTGTGATACATGGAAAAAAGCCATATATCCTTTGCATTAAGCTGCATATCTATCTTTATTTTATTCATATCAATCCAATACCATAGACAGCGCTATTCTCTTTTTCTTTAAGTCCACACTGTCCACCTTTACTTCAACAATATCTCCTACACTCACTGCTTCAAGAGGATGCTTTATAAACTTCTTGCTAAGCTTTGATATATGCACAAGTCCGTCCTGATGTACTCCGATATCCACAAACGCTCCGAAGTCAATAACATTTCTGACTGTTCCCTTTAATATCATGCCCTCTTTCAAATCTTCCATCTCCATAACATCAGTGCGAAGTATAGGCTTTTGCATCTCATCTCTAGGGTCTCTTCCAGGTTTTTCAAGCTCTTTTACAATATCCTTTAAAGTTATCTCACCTATGCCGATTTCATCGGATACCTTTTTAAAATCAGTAATTTTCTTTGAAATACCGTTAAGTCCGGCAACAGTGATATCCTTGGAACTGTAACCTATACTCTCTAAAAGCTTCTTTGTAGCTTCATAGCTTTCAGGATGTACACTTGTCATATCAAGCGGCTCTTTACCGTCATTTATTCTAAGGAAACCAGCACATTGCTCAAATGCCTTAGGTCCAAGCTTGGAAACCTTTAAAAGCTCTTTTCTTGTTTTAAAGCTTCCGTTTTCCTCCCTGTAAACAACTATATTTTTGGCAACAGCCTTTGAAATACCTGAGATATACTCTAAAAGAGGTGCTGAAGCGGTGTTCAAATCCACACCTACCTTGTTTACACAGTCCTCTACAACTCCCGAAAGTGCTTCCGAGAGCTTTTTCTGGTTCATATCATGCTGATACTGACCGACACCTATAGACTTAGGATCTATCTTTACAAGCTCTGCCAGAGGATCTTCAAGTCTTCTTGCAATAGATGCCGCCGATCTTTGACCCACATCAAAGTTTGGAAACTCCTCTGTTGCAAGTTTACTTGCTGAATATACACTGGCTCCCGCCTCATTTACTATAATATACTCAAGCTTTGTATCAACTTCTTTTATAAGCTCTACAATAACAGCCTCAGATTCTCTGGAAGCAGTACCGTTTCCAAGTGAAATAAGGCTTATATTATATTTCTTTATAAGCTCTTTTAATACCTTCTTTGACTCCGCAACTTTATTTTGCGGTGCTGTAGGATATATAACCTTTGTATCAAGTACCTTTCCGGTCTCATCAACTACTGCAAGCTTACACCCTGTTCTGAAAGCCGGATCCCAACCAAGCACAACTCTACCTGCTACAGGTGGCTGCATCAAAAGCTGTGTAAGATTCTTTCCGAATACCTTTATGGCCTCATCCTCCGCCTTTTCTGTAAGACTTGATCTGATATCTCTTTCTATTGAAGGTGCAATAAGTCTCTTATATGCATCATCTATAGTATCCTTAAGTATCTGCTCAGTATGTGCATTATGCTTTTTTATAATGCATTTTTCCAGATATCTGATAATCTCCTCAACCGGAGGGTCAAGTTTTACTGTAAGTATCTTTTCTTCTTCTCCTCTGTTGATTGCAAGTATCTTGTAGCCTGCTGTTTTTGAAACACTCTCTGCAAAATTGTAGTAGTTTTCATATACAGATTCCAGAGTTTCATCCTTTGCCACAGAAGTCAGTATACCCTGCTTAAACGACAAATCTCTTATCTTATTTCTAAAAGCCGCATCATCCGAAATCTTTTCGGCAATAATATCCATAGCACCTGCTATAGCATCCTCAGGTGTTTCCACTTCAAGTCCTTCCTTATCTGAAAGGTATTTTTTTGCTTCCTCAAGTGCCGATGTTCCAAGATTTTCCTCGTAAATATCATTCGCGAAATTTTCAAGGCCCTTTTCAATAGCAATCATTGCTCTTGTACGTCTCTTAGGTCTGAACGGTCTGTAAAGATCATCCACTGCTACTAAGGTAAGTGCCGACTCTATTTCTTTTTTAAGCTCTTCTGTAAGCTTTCCCTGCTCCTCAATTGCCGATAATACCTGTTCCTTCTTCTCCTCAAGATTTCTTAGGTACTTTAATCTCTCATCAAATTGTCTTAATATTTCATCATTTAGAGAGCCTGTTACCTCTTTTCTATATCTTGAAATAAAAGGAATTGTGTTACCCTCATCTATAAGCTTTATAGTGGCCTCCACCTGTGTCGTCTTTATTCCAAGCTCCTGTGCAAGAATTTTTACTATATCAGTCAATTCTCTTTCCTCCCTTATTTATATTAGTGTGCTATGTAAAATTGAATATAATCCTGTAGTACATTTATCTGCTCCGGTTTAAACATACTTAAAACATTCGGATCTTTCAGTTGTGTGATAACAAAAAGTATCATTAAGTATATAATTAAGCCTATTAATATTCCGAATATTCCTGTAATAATACCTGCAACAGCTCTTCCCCTTATTCCGCCTTTGGCTGAAATAATTCCGAATGCAACAGCAAATATTCCCATAGGAATACCCAGCGGAACTCCTGATGTCGGCATAGCACACATATTCAGAACTATCGAAACTATTCCGAATACCAAAGCTCTGTTTTCCCATCTTTTTTTTGCAATACTTACGGTATCTTTCATCTACAATCCTCGTCTATTTTAATAAGTCAATTCCTCTAAAGATTAAAAACCAGTCTTTTATAATCCAGTTTAAAATCATTACAGCAATTCCTATATATAACATCGGCAAAACAATCTTGTCTTTATTCAAATGCTTGCCACTAATCTTATACTTTACTACAAAAGCGAAAAAAATAAAAGTTGCAATAACAGTATAAAGTACTGTCGGGTTATAAATAAAGCTTTTCCATATATTCCCTCTTACCAAAAATCTCACTGCCCTTGTTCCGCCGCAACCCGGACAATAAAGACCGGTAAATTCATGAAATGCACATGGAGGTACAAAACTTAATAAAAATTCTAATATCTTTCTCATTTTTCTTCCTAAATATAATTTTGGCACCACCAATGGTAGTGCCAATAAAAATTAAACTATCTTTGTTCTTATATATTTTATCACACCGCTCAGATTATTCAAAGCACTAAGGAAATCTTTTTCCTTAAGTACTCCTGTTATCAAAGCGAATTCATCCTTGCCGTCAAGGTATACTTCTCTTGAATCCTTGAATTCGGACTTGCATTTTTCTATAAACTCACTGTCTCTGCCCATAAATCTTACAAAATATCTATGGCTTGTCTCCTGCATGTCTACAACTTCCTGCTTATTCTCACCCCAGCCGAAAGGTACATTTCCATGCTTATTCTTTGCAATTGCAACAATATCTGCAACTACTGCACTTGCAGTAGGAAGCTTTCCTGCACCGCTACCATAGAGCATGCTCTTTCCAAGCATATTTCCCTCAACCATGATACCGTTAAATACATCATTTACCATAAAGAGCGGATGACTGCTCTCAACCATTACAGGTGCTACAAATGAATAAAGCTTATCATTTTCAAACTTTGCATCACCACAAAGCTTAATTGATGCATTAAGATACTTTGCATACTCAAAATCTGTAGTATCTATCTTTGTAATACCCTCTGTATGAATATTTTCAAAATTTACTTCCTTACCTGTTGCAAGAGATGAAAGTATTGCAATCTTTCTGCAAGTATCATGCCCTTCCACATCAGCCTCAGGATTTCTCTCCGCATATCCAAGATCCTGTGCTGTAGCAAGTGCCTTTTCAAAACTCTCACCCTCTGCATTCATCTTTGTAAGTATATAATTTGTTGTACCGTTTAAGATACCTGTAATCTCCTTAAAATGCTCTCCTGCATAGCTCTCTGTCAAAGTTCTGATAATAGGAATACCGCCGCCTACACTTGCTTCAAAGAAGAAGTTTACATTTTTTTCTCTTGCAATCTTTAAAAGCTCTGTACCATGTGCCGCTACCAAAGCCTTGTTTGATGTTGTTACATTCTTGCCTGCAAGCAAAGCATCCCTTACAAACTCAAATGCCGGTGATGTTCCGCCCATTGTCTCTACAACAACATCTATGTCCTTATCCTCTATAATCTCTTTAATATCATGCACCAACAAGTTTTCCCACTCGGTTCCCGGGAACTCACGCAAATCAAGGATTCTCTTTACAGCTATATCCTCACCTGTCTTCTCCTTCAAAAGTGCATTGTTTTCTTTTATAACTTCATACACGCCTGAACCTACTGTTCCAAATCCCAATATCGCAATATTAAACATAATTTACTCCCTGGCTAATATTTTTATATCAAAGATGCCGTCTAAATTTCCGATTTCATCTACCATCTTAGATAAGTCTCCTGTATCCTTTAAAACCTCTATAGATAAAGAAATAGTTGCCACACCGCTTACAGGTATGGTCTGATGTATTGTCAAGATGTTGGCATGATACTTTGCAACCACTGCCAACAGCTCTGATAAAAGTCCCATTTCATCAGATATCTGAATAGAGAGGGTGATATTCCTTCCCTTTGAAGAATCATCAAATGGAAAGATATCATCTTTATATTTATAAAATGAGCTTCTGCTTATACCGCATTTATCTGTGGCTTCCTTTACAGTCATCATCTTGTCCGCAGTCAAAAGCCTTTTGGCTTCAACCACCTTAATGAGTACCTCAGGTATTGCTTTATCTTTTACCACATAATATTTGATATTCTGTTCCATGTTCGCCCCTAAAATACATTTGTACGTCTACCGCACAATGATAGCACAGTAGATTTTAAATTGCAAGTAAAAATGTTTTATATTAATGCATTAAAAAAGAGGCCGTTTACACAGCCTCCAAAAATTTAAGCTAAACTCTTCTTTAATTCATTTGCTATCTTAGTCTCCAATTCTCCGGCACTTGCCTCATTCTCACTGCTTATAGCAAGGTAAAGTTTTAACTTCGGCTCAGTTCCTGAAGGTCTGAGTACCGCAGATGAGTTACCCTCAAGCATATACTTTATAACATTTGACTTAGGAAGATCTATTGCCTTTTTCTCTCCTGTAACAAGGTTTGTCTGAGTTGAAGTCTCATAATCTCTTACTTCCAAAACTTTTACTCCGGCAATTTCTTTCGGTGTATTGTTTCTGAAAGTGTCCATTATTGCATCCATCTTCTTCATTCCGCTCTCGCCTTCAAACTCAAATGAATAAAGTGTATTCAGATAATATCCATACTTCTCATATAATCCGTTAAGTACATCAAGTAATGACTTGTTCTCAGCCTTATAGTATGCAAACATCTGTGCAATCAAATATGCACCGTTTACAGCGTCCTTATCTCTTACATAGCTTCCTGAAAGATATCCGTAGCTCTCCTCAAATCCAAGGAGGTATCTGTCTACTTCACCGTCTTTTTCAAGATTTGCAATCTGATCTCCGATATATTTAAATCCTGTAAGCACATCTCTGGTCTCAATACCGTAGTTGTCGGCAACTCTGTTTGCAAGATCTGTAGTAACTATTGTCTTTACTACTACAGGTTTTGCCGGCATTATTCCCATTGCAACTTTTCTCTTTGCAATAAAGTCTGTAAGTAAAACACCTACCTCATTTCCTGAGAACAGCCTGAAATCATCTCCCTGCTTTACTGCAATACCTACTCTGTCACAGTCAGGATCTGTAGCGATAAGAATATCCGCTCCTACCTCTTTAGCAACATTCAAGCCTACTTCAAGAGCTTCTCTTATCTCAGGATTCGGATATGGACAGGTTGGGAAATCTCCGTTTGGAGTGGCCTGCTCTTTTACTATTTCGATATTTGTAAATCCGTTTTTCTTAAGGCAGGTTGTAACACATCTTAAACCTGTTCCGTAAAGCGGTGTATAAGCAATTTTTACATTCTTATCAATATCATCACCTATAAAGGTCTGTGTTGAAACGGCATCCATAAATGCATTAAATGTATCTTCACTTACATACTCTATAATACCCGACTTAAGTCCTTCCTCAAAATCAACCAGTTCATAGTTTGAGAATGTATCTACACTGTTGATCTCATCAAGTATTCTGTCTGCAGCTTCATTGGCTATCTGACATCCGTCAGCGCCGTATACCTTATATCCATTGTACTTTGCAGGATTGTGGCTGGCTGTAACCATTATACCTCCGTCACATCCGAGCTCTCTTACCGCAAAAGAAAGTGCAGGGGTAGGCATAAGCTCTTTCCAGATATATACCTTTATTCCCGCTCCTGCAAATATACTTGCCGCTCTTTTTGCAAATACATCTGAATTATTCCTGCTGTCATATGATATGGCAAGCTTAGGAGCCTTTGATATGGAATTTATATAGTTTGCCAAACCTCTGCTGGCCTTTCCAACAGTATAAATATTCATTCTGTTGCTTCCCACTCCAAGCACGCCTCTAAGACCGCCTGTACCGAATGCCAATTCCTTATAAAATCTGTCATTGATAGCCTCTTCATCATTTGCAATGGATGCCATCTCTTTTACAAGAGCCTCATCAGCCAAATCGGCATTTTTCCAAGTCTCATAAGCCTTTTTTGTAAGTTCGTTCATAATGCTCCTTTCATAAGAAATGTGTCCTTTTTCACATTTTTATATGGTAATATAATATCAAATTCTCTAACTAATTACCACTATGTTTCACACTTTCTCTGCCATAATAGAAAATATATTGTTGAATAACACCTGCATAGCCTTCATAAAGCTCCAGCGGAAATTCTCCGTCATAGTGTTCATCAATCATTCTCTTTATCCAGACATCTATTGGGAAGGCTGCGATTCTATGATATCCGAACAATGCCACACAATTTGCCACCTTTATACCGACACCCTTAAGACTCATTAAAGCGGCTAAAAGTTCGGTATCATTAAGCTTTGATAATTCTTCAAGATCTATATCTTTTCTGAATACCGCCTTTGCAGTGGCCTCTATATATGGGCTTCTGTATCCAAGTGAGCAAGCATTTAACTCATCAATACTTGCATTTGCTAAAGCCTGCGGTGTGGGGAAACTGTAAAACTCTGTATCGGAATCAATATTTTTTATGAAATTCGGAACTTGCATATCTATTTTTTTTCCGTAAACCTTTGAAAGTTTTTCAACCGAAGATTTAATTGCCGGTATACTCTTTCTTTGTGAAATTATAAAAGATATAAGCATTTCCCATTTATCCTGATTTAATATACGAATTCCGTATGAGTATTCAGTCGCATTTATTAAAAACAGATCGCTCTTTGGAATATTCTTCTCATACTCTTTATAATCAAGTCTAAGGTCAAAATAATCCAACCAAAAATCATTAAACTCCTCTTCACTGCAAGAAAGTATATATCCGTCTCCGTCCTCTTTTATAAACAGCAGCTTATCACCTGCCACAAGACTGAATTCATCCTCATAAATATTAAATCTGAATATCTGTCCGCTGTCTGCAATCTTTCTCATATCAAGATGTGGGTATTCTATTCTAAACATAATTCATTCCTATCTTTTCTTTAAAATCTACCGGCAAATCACATTCCAAATATATTCTCTCACCTGTTATAGGATGTATAAATTCAAGACTTTTTGAATGTAAGAGCGGTCTTACAAAACTTTTACCGTAATCATCTTCATTATACAAATAATCTCCTACAAGAGGTGCACCTATATGACTCATATGTACACGTATCTGATGTGTTCTGCCTGTTTCCAGTCTAAGCTCTATTAAAGAATATTTTTCAAATCTTTGCAATACTTTAAAATGTGTCACCGCCTTTTGACCGTCAGGGCTAATCTTTCTTTTTATCAAGGTATCATCTTCTCTGGCTATCGGCAAGTCAATTGTATCTGCATCAGGCAATCTGCCGTCATCTTTTACTATAGCATTATATACTCTTTTTATCTGCCTGTTTTGCATAGCAATATTTAAAATACCCGCACTTAAGAAATGCTTTGCCACTATTGTAAGTCCCGTAGTGTCCTTATCAAGTCTGTTAATGCATCTGAAAACAAAGTTTTTGCCTTTATAATAATGCATAAGAGCGTTTGCAAGTGAGTTCTCATAATTGTTAAGACTTGGATGAATCGGCATATCATTGCTCTTATTTATAACTATAATATCATCATCCTCATATTTTATATCAAGCTTAATATCCACAGGTACTATATTTTCGCTCTTTTTATTTTCACATACACGCACAAGAAGCCGGTCATTTACCGCCGGCTTCTGATTCATATAAGCCCAAACTCCATTGAGCATTATACCGTTTTCATATTTTTTCAAGGTTGTAATATTTGAGGCTGAATATCCCTTTGCTTTTAAATAGTCTTGAATATCCTTATACTCCCCGTCTATTATATAAAGAATTTCTCTTTCCATTATTTCATCATCTTCTTTATCATATTTGACAGCTCAAATATCTTCTCTTTTCGCTCTTCCTCGCTACCTGTAGCTGCCGCATCCAAAATGCAACCCTCTATATGGGCTTCCAAGATAATACGGTTTGTCCTTTCAAGAAGAGCTCTGGTGGCAAGAACCTGATTTGATATATCAATACAATATCTGTCCTCTTCCACCATCTTTATTATGCCCTCAAGCTGTCCTTTGGCAGTCTTTAACTGCCTTAAAACAGTCTTAGAATCGGCTCTCATTATACTACCTCATATCCTGCATCTGTAATAGCTTTTTTCACCTTCTCCAAGTCTGTATCGGCACTATGCTCTATTGTAACATTTTTTGCATCCAAATTCACCATTGAATTGCTTACACCTTCTACACCTCTTGTAACTTTCTCCACAGTTGCCTTACAATGCTCACACATCATTCCGTTTACATTAATTACTGTTGTCATATTTTTATCCTCTTTTCTATTATTTTCAATGAGTTCTATCTCATCGTTTTCTACATTGTTTTTCTTTATTTCCTTAGGCTTAAAGGCTCTAAGTCTGAGTGCATTACTTACCACACATACACTGCTCATTCCCATTGCGGCCGCTCCGAACATAGGACTGAGCTTCCATCCTAAGCTTAGATAAAATACTCCTGCAGCCAGCGGAATTCCTATTGAATTATAAAAGAATGCCCAGAAAAGATTCTGCTTTATATTTCTGATTACAGCCTTACTTAAATCAATTGCTGTGGCCACATCCTTTAATGAGCTGTGCATCAATACTATATCCGCACTCTCTATAGCGATATCCGTACCTGCACCTATTGCAATACCTACATCCGCTCTTGCAAGTGCAGGCGAATCATTGATACCGTCACCTACCATTGCCACCTTATGACCTGCTTCCATAAGCTCTCTGATATGTTCTTCCTTATCGGTAGGTAAAACTTCGGCAATAACTTTTTTAATGCCTGCTTCCTTTGCAATAGCCATTGCAGTATTTTTATGATCACCTGTAAGCAATACAACATCAATATTTCTGTTTTTAAGAGCCTGTATAGCTTCCTTACTGTCTTTTTTTATTGTATCCGCAACTGCAATAATTCCAAGCAGTTTGCCGTCTTTAGTAAAGTACATCGGTGTCTTACCCTGAGCGGCAAGTTCATTCCCCTTTTTAAATACTTCTGTAAAGTTTTCACTGTTTCCGTACTGCTCTTTTACGGCCTGCTCATTTCCGGCAATAATTTTTGAATTACCTACACTTGCAACAATACCTCTTCCTGATATAGCCTGAAACTCTGTAGGTGAAACAATCTCTAAATTCTTTTCCTTAGCCTTTTCTACAATAGCCTCAGCTAGAGGATGCTCAGAAGCACTCTCAACTCCCGCAGCCAGCTTTAAAAATTCATTCTCGTCTATATCAAATGCCAAAATATCTGTAACTACAGGCTTACCCTCTGTTACGGTACCTGTCTTATCAAGTACTACAGTATCAATACTGTGAGTTGTCTCAAGTGCATCTGCGGACTTTATAAGTATTCCGTTTTCAGCACCCTTACCTGTACCCACCATTATAGCTACAGGAGTTGCAAGTCCCAAAGAACATGGGCAGGATATAACAAGTACCGCTATGGCACAATTTAGCGCAAATGAGAAATCATATCCCAGTGCAAGCCATACTATAAATGTGATGAGTGAAATTCCCATTACTACAGGTACAAATACTCCTGCGACCTTATCAGCCATCTTGGCAATAGGTGCTTTTGATGATGAAGCCTCCTCCACCAAAGCAATTATCCTTGAAATGGCGGTGTCCTCACCTACCTCTGTGGCCTTTATCCTTACACTACCGTTTTTATTTATAGTTGCAGCTATAAGCTTATCGCCTTTCTCCTTTTGTACAGGTATACTCTCACCTGTAATGGCACTCTCATCCACACTCGTACTGCCCTCAATTATAATCCCGTCTACCGGAATGCTCTCACCCGGACGTACTATTACAATATCTCCCACTACAACATCTTCTGTAAGTATATTTTCCTCTACACCGTCACGAAGCACATTTGCCCTCTTCGGTGATAAGTCTATAAGCTTTGATATTGCGTCAGTCGTTCTTGCTTTTGAACCTGTTTCAAAGAATTTTCCTAAAGTAATAAGAGTCAAAATCATGGACACAGATTCAAAATAAAGATTCATTCTGTATTCCGTCACTGTACGCATATCGTCATTATTAAGTGCATAACCCATTACATAGATTGCAATTACACCATATGTAAATGCGGCAACTGTACCTATCGCAATAAGTGTATCCATATTCGGTGAAAGATGGAAAAGAGATTTAAAACCGCTTATATAATACTTTCTGTTTACATACATTACAGGAAGTACTAAAAGAAGCTGTGTCAGGGCAAAGCCTACCGGATTACCCTCACCCGATAAAAATTTTGGAAGCGGTAAACCTATCATACTTCCCATACTGAAATACATCAAAATAACCAAAAAAACTATGGACACCTTCAGCCTGAACTTCATAGAAGCTATTGCATCATCATTGGTCTTTTTTATACTCTTCTCTTCTTTTTTCTGTTTTGTATCTGTAGCCAAAGATGCTCCGTATCCGGCATCAGCTATATTTTTTATTATATCATTTTGGTTCAGCTTATCTTCCTTATATTCCACCTGCATGGAATTTGTCAAAAGATTTACCGAGACATTCTCCACACCTTCAAGCTTACCTACCACTCTCTCCACTTTTGCGGAGCAGGCGGCACAGCTCATTCCGGTAATATTATATTTTTCTTTTACCATATTTCTCCTTTCTACTACACCCCCACGGGGTATTAGTATAATACATCCTTTACCTATACTTTGTCAATTAAAAATATACATTTTCTTAAGTAAAATAACTTTATAGAGAAAAAACCCTTACAAAATGGCTTTTTTGCTTTATTCTTCTTGACAAATCAGCCTAAACAGACTATATAAATTATGTTATGAGTGGTATCATATCTCATAATGATTCTATATTGCCGACTAAATTCGGCAGTAATATTTTAGTATAATGTTTAGAACATTATTTTTAGGAGGAAGAAAATGAATAGAACAGAGTTAATCGATGCTATTGCTAAGAAGATGGATAATTCCGTTACAAAGAAGGACCTTGAGGCTACACTTAAGTCTTTTGTAGAAGTTGTTACAGAAGAGCTTGCAAAGAAGGAAAAGATCCAGCTTGTTGGTTTTGGTACATTTGAGACATCTGTAAGACCTGCAAGAGAAGGAAGAAACCCAAGAACAGGTGAGACAATGAAGATCGCTGAGAGCGTAGTTCCAAAGTTCAAGCCGGGTAAGGCACTAAAGGATGCTGTTAATAAATAATGCGTATTGACAAGTTTTTAAAGGTTTCACGAGTAATCAAAAGACGCACAATAGCCAATGAAGCATGTGATGCCGGAAGAGTTCTTATCAATGATAAGGTTGTTAAAGCATCTGCTGAAGTAAAAGTAGGGGATATTGTAGAAGTATTATTCGGTGGCAAGTCTGTAAAATTTGAGGTACTTTCCTTGAAGGAAACGACTAAAAAAGATGAGGCACAGGAATTATTTAAATATCTTTAGTAAATAGCCGGTTTAGCCGGCACAGACAATGCCGTATTAGGTTGTGAATGCAACCAAGCGGCATTTTTTATAACTAAAAAGCTGAATGTATTTTTAATACACAGCACTGAATAGAGAGAAAAATTATGTGGATTGCAGATAATTGGAAGGACTATGAAATACTGGATACTTCAAACGGCGAAAAGCTTGAGAGATGGGGAGATTATATATTGGTAAGACCCGATCCTCAAGTGCTCTGGAATACGGAGCATAAAAATCCTGCATGGAAGAAAAAAAACGGACACTACCACAGAAGTAAAGCCGGCGGTGGACATTGGGAATTTTTTAATCTTCCGGATAGCTGGAGTATTGACTATGAACTCCCTTCATCAAAAATAACATTTAATCTAAAGCCTTTTACATTCAAACATACAGGTGTATTTCCCGAACAGGCTACAAACTGGGATTTCAGTTATCACAAAATAAAAGATGCTGTAAATAAAAACCGTGAAATCAAAGTGCTCAACCTTTTTGCATACACCGGTGGTGCTACTCTTGCCGCCGCTGCTGCAGGCGCAAATGTTACACATGTTGATGCCAGTAAAGGTATGGTAGGCTGGGCAAAGGAAAATATGGTAAGTTCAGGACTTTCCAATGCTCATATCAGATGGCTTGTGGATGATTGTATAAAGTTTGTACAAAGAGAAATCAGACGAGGAAATACCTATGATGCCATAATAATGGATCCGCCTTCATACGGAAGAGGTCCTAAGGGTGAAATATGGAAAATAGAAGACTCCATATATGAATTTATAAAGCTGACAACTCAGTTGCTTAGCAAAGAACCGGTCTTCTTCCTCATAAACTCATATACCACCGGTCTGGCGCCGGGTGTACTGACGTATATGATGAAGAAGTCTTTAGAAGAAAATAAGCTTCCTGCTGCAAGCATAGAAGCTATGGAAATAGGGCTACCTGTAAATAAATCGGATTTTGTTCTGCCATGCGGTGCAAGTGCAAGATGTACCTGGTAAGATAAAATTTTAGAGGCTGTATTTTACAATTATATGCAGATGTTTTTAAACTGCTCCAACGATTGTAAAATTACCGGCCTCTATTTTACTTTATTATCTGAAATCTTTAATTATCTTCTCCACCGCATCAAAGAGATTGACTGCCTCAATATCGCAGCTTCTGTCATATTTGCCGTCATTTCCTGCAAAACCCGTGTTTACAAGCACTGATTTTATTCCGGCATTTCTTGCCGTCTCAAGATCCATTGTAGAGTCTCCAACCATATATGACTTTGAAAGATCAATATTATATTTCTTTACTGCCTCTTCTATCATACCTGTTTTAGGTTTTCTGCATTCACAGTCAAATTTTAACTCAGGCACTTCACCCTCAAATCCTTTGTCAGGATGGTGTGGACAATAAAAAATATCGTCTACAAAAGCTCCCTTTTCACCAAGAAGGGTCTTTAACTTATTGTGAATATTGTGAAGTTCTTCAAAAGAACACTCGCCTCTTGCAATGACAGGTTGATTTGTTATAACTATTGCCAGTGCACCGCTCTTATTAATTGCTTTTATAGCATCAATCGTACCGGGAATCAGTTCCAAGTCATCAGCTTTTGATATAAATCCCTTTGAAACATTCATAGTACCGTCTCTGTCAATGAAGACAGCTCTTTGCTTATTCTTTAAATTCTTTGACTGAATAAGTCCGCTCTTTAACTCCTCAACTGTAGCATTTATTCTGTCAACTGTACCGACATCCTTCACATACTCAGGTGTATGATATGCATAAATATTTGCTCCGAGTTTAACCTGATTTGCAAGTATATCCTTCTCAAAATCTGTCTTTACAGGTTCTTTGACTAAGTCAAGCAATCCTTTGTTTATTATATAGATACCTGCATTGACCATATTGTCATACCAGTAATCTCTTACATTGTGCTTTGAATCAAATCCTATAACTCTTCCGGTATCATCCGTCTGAATAAGATCCGAATCATATGGATGCCCGTTCGGATGTGCCAGAAGTGTAGTCAGTGCTGAATTTTTGAAATGAAAATCTTCCATTCTGTCAAAATCCATATCGAAGAAAACGTCTCCGAAAATAAGCATGAAATCATTAGCATCGGTTTTATCTTTTAAATAGTAAAATGCCCCTGCAGTACCAAGCGGTTCCTTTTCAAAAATATAGTCAATCTCAACTCCGAATTCTTTTCCGTCCTTGAAGTGATCTACAATTTTTTCACCCAAATGCCCTACAATCATTACTATCTTTTTGATTCCATATGTCTTTAGCTTCTCCACCTGATATTCAAGTAAAGGTTTGCCGTCCACCGGCACCATTGGCTTTGGTATTTCATCATTTGTTATACTTAAAAGTCTGCTGCCCTTTCCACCTGCCATTATTACGGCTACATCAATATTTTTCATTGCTTTAACCTCTCTAAAGTTTCATCAAGCGAAGGAATACTTACTATTCCACCTCTTTTTTCCACACAAAGACTCGCAACTGCATTTCCAAATCTTGCAATATCATACATCTGTTTTGAAGTTATATTATCAAGATCCATATTTTCACTTAAAAATCTTGCAAGCAGACCTCCCCAGAATGAATCTCCGGCTCCTGTAGTATCCACAACATTACTCTTAAATCCCGGTACTTCCACATATCCCGCTTTTGAAACGACCAATGAACCCTTTTCTCCAAGAGTAACTACAACAAGTTTTCTTCCTCTTTCCACCAAATGCTTACCTGCTTCAAGCGGTTCTTTGTATGGTGTAAGAAGAGATGTTTCTTCATCAGATATTTTCATAATATCCGCAAACTCCGACATCAATCTCATCATTTCCATGGCCTTATCCACACTGTCCCAAAGCGGCTCACGGTAATTAGGATCATATGATATAATTGCTCCCGCTTCCTTAGCAAGCTTCACGGCCTCAAATGTTGCACTTCTTGAAGGCTCATCCGTAAGAGAAAGGGAACCCACATGAAATACTTTGGTATCTGATAGAATATCTTTATTTATCTCATCCATACTAAGTCTCGTATCCGCCCCGGGCTTTCTTGCAAATGAAAAGGCTCTCTCTCCTGTTATTGAAAGACTTACAAACGCCAAAGTTGTAAATACAGAAGAATCGGTAATCAATCCGCTTGTATCGATAGGTACACTGTCAAGTACACTCCTTAGAAAGTCTCCATGCATGTCGGCACCTATCTTACCGATAAACGCTGTTTTTAATCCGACTCTTGACACGGCAGTCAACATATTTGCAGGTGCCCCTCCCGGGTTTTGCTCAAAAAGTCTCATGCCTGCCGGAGACAGTCCTGCAGGTGTAAAATCAATCAATAATTCTCCTAATGCAACTACATCCAATTTTTTCATTGAAAACTCCATTCTTTGTAAAGTCAAATATGAGCATATATACTAAGCCAGTTTTAAAGGCTGATAAATCCAAGGGTATTTAATATTGCACTCACCAGTATTACAATTAAAAATATCGGCGCAAATACCCTCATTACTATATTATAAAGCTTTTTTCTCTTAAATGCGGAAGAATATGAAATTTCATCATCAATTTTTTCTAATGTAATAACCCTTACCACCAAATAGCATGTAGCAAGTGCAGCTATCGGCATCATAATAGAGTTTGTAAGAAAATCAAGGAAGTCAAGTATCGGCATCTTAAATATCAAAACAAAATCCCATATACCGTATCCTGCCGCAGATGAACCTCCGACAAATACCATTATAACAGCCATTAAAATAACAGACTTATTTCTGCTTAAATTAAGCTCGTCACAGAAAGTGGAAATACTGGTTTCCACAAGTGATATGGCGCTTGTAAGTGCAGCCAAGAGTACAAGTAAGAAAAATCCTATACCTGCAATACGCCCTGCTCCCATGCTCTCAAAAACCTTCGGCAATGTAATAAACATAAGTGAAGGTCCCGCCTTAAGCTTTGCAGGATCACCACCTGAGAATGCAAATACTGCTGGGATAACCATAAGTCCTGCCAAAACAGCCACGCCTGTGTCCACAAGCTCCACTCTTGAAGTTGATATCTCCACATCCACATCTCTTGTCAAATATGAGCCGTAGGTGTACAAAATACCCATAGCAATGGACAGAGAATAAAACATCTGTCCAAGTGCCGCAACCACCGTCATCAAAGAAAAGTTACCGAAATTCGGAACAAAGAAATACTTTACTCCTGCCATGGCTCCCGGTCTTGTTACCGAATAAGCGGCAACAATAATTGCAAGTATGATGAGCAAAGGCATCATTATTTTTGACACTCTCTCAATTCCCTGCTCCACACCGCCAAGTATTACAACGAATGTAGCTGCTGCAAATATTATAAACCAAAAAAATACTATCTTTGTATCTCCTATAAAGCCGCCGAAATACCCGTCACTTGCAAGCCCTGATACATTTCCCTTTATATACTCTACCAGGTATTTTACTACCCAGCCTCCTATTACACTGTAATAAGGCACAATAAGTACAGGTACTATCGCATTTATAAATCCGCCCACCTTAAGTATCTTGCTGTTTCCAAACTGATTGAATGCGCCTATAGCGCTTCTCTTTGTCATTCTGCCTATGGTAGTCTCAGACATAATCATTGCATATCCGAATGTCAGAGTAAGGACAAGGTAAGTCAATAAAAACATACCTCCACCGTACTTTGCCGCCAAATACGGAAATCTCCAGATATTTCCAAGACCTACCGCAGAACCTGCCACAGCCAAGATATATCCAAGGCCTCCTGAGAAATTCGCTCTTTTTTCAGTTGTCTTTTCAAGTTTCGTCTCTTCACCGTATTTAAAATTGTCAGTCATATTCATCCCCTTTATTTTTCTTTGTTTAGACTAACATTTTAAATGCTTTTTTACAAGGACAATTTACTTTAAGAAACGTACTCTATCAGATAACCGTATCCCTCTTCTTCCATTTTATCTAAAGGAATAAATCTAAGTGCCGCAGAATTAATGCAATATCTTAAACCGCCAAGCTCTCTTGGGCCGTCATTAAACACGTGTCCAAGGTGAATATCGGCGTTAGAGCTTCTTACCTCAATCCTTCTTCTTCCAAGGCTTAAATCCTCTTTGTAATGCACCAAATCCTTTTGTATAGGCTTTGAAAAACTTGGCCAACCACATCCCGATTCAAACTTGTCTGTAGAAAAGAAAAGCGGTTCACCTGATGTAATATCCACATATATACCTTTTTCAAAATTTGAGTTGAATTCATTGTCAAAAGGCCTCTCTGTAGCCGCATTCATAGTGACATCATATTGTAGAGCGCTAAGTCTGTTTTTCAGAGCTTCATCATCATCCTTTTTATATTGTTCCGACCTTACTATAGGCTCATTTGCCCACTCAAGATTTATATGACAATATCCGTTAGGATTTTTGTCAAGGTAATCTTGATGATACTCTTCCGCAGTATAAAAGTTTTCAATCGGCGATACTTCTACCGCAATTTTTTCACTATACTTTCTTTGTTCTCTCTCAATTGCCTCATTTATTGCCTTTAACTGAGCTTCATCTGTATAATAAATACCTGTTCTGTACTGAGTACCCACATCATTTCCCTGTTTATTTACACTGACAGGATCTACTATTCTAAAATAATAAATAAGTAAATCCTCAAGACTTAATACACTATCATCATAATCAATCAAAACCGTTTCAGCATGTCCTGTATTGTGCCTGCAAACCTCCTCATAGCTTGGATTTTCTGTATTACCGTTTGCATAGCCACAACTCGTATCCACCACACCTTTAATTCTTTTAAAATATCCTTCAACACCCCAAAAGCAACCGCCTGCAAGATATATTCTATTTATCATAATCTGTCTCCTTAAAATTTTAACTTATAAAAATATTATAGCACTTTAAGTCTTTTTAACAATTAGATTTTTTGCAATTCTTTGCAAACAAAAAAAGGACAAACCTATAAAAGTTTATCCAAAGTGGTTTTCTGTAATTCTCTGTTCAATGCGCTTTGTATCCTTGTAAACTCCTTGTTCAACATACATTCTCCACATCTGTTATTAATACAATCAAAACCTTCTCTTATACATTCCGTGATACTCATGTCCTCGCCCAAAGCAATACATATATCAAATAATGTAGTATCTGAAAGATTGCATTTTAAATAGTATCCACCGTTTACGCCTCTCATACTTCCAATCAATTTCGACTTCAACAGACTGTTTAAAACTTTATACGTAATAGCTTGTGGTAAATGTTCTTTTTTAGCCACCTCCGTTGCCGAAACCTTTGTCCCCTCTTTTAATGCTCTAATAATTCTTACAGCATAGTCCATTTCCCTGGTTATTAACAATTTGTCCCCCTAAATGCTTACTCTGTCTTTGTAGCACACTATAGTTGCTTAACATATAGATATTAGCATAAAGTACTTATTTTATCTATGTTAATTTATGATTTTTTTTGGATAATTTTAACATAATTTATACCGATAGATTTTCTTTACAAAAAGCCGACATCGAAAAGACATCGGCTTTAGTATAAATTTAACTACTGCAATGCAGCATTCTTTATAGCGTCACTTACACCCTTTGAAGTAATAGACGCTCCGGCTACGCTGTCAACCTTGAACTCACCGCTTGACTGCATTTTTCTCTTTATTTTCTCCATAGCCTTTCCTCCTATTTCAGCGGTTTCCTTTCCTCCGCTTATAGAAAGATCGTTTACTATACCGCTTTTAACGGTAAATGTGACTTCCACATCTCCGCCAAATCCCTTTGCAACTCCTTTATAAGAACCGTCCTTAAGATCTGTCTTAATGTCCTGTGGAACAAAGTTTTCATCTTCGTTTTCTACAACTATAGTTCTTTCGGTATTTCCGCCGTTTGCAAGTACATATTCATTTGCATTATCACCTGAAATACGTCCGAATACCACTATATCCGCTACAGCATTTCCACCTAATCTGTTTCCACCATGTACTCCACCTACTACTTCACCTGCAGCGTAAAGCCCCGGAATAACACTTCCGTCTTCTTTTAAAACCTGAGTTTCCGTGTTTATCTTTACACCGCCCATTGTATGATGAATAGCCGGCTTTGCAAGTCCTGCAAAGAAAGGCGCCTTTGTAAGAGGTACTTCCATACTCTTTCTTCCAAATTCGCTATCCTCACCTGCTTCCTGCATTGAGTCATACTTATTCATGGTAGCTACAAGATTCTCTTTATTGATGCCTGTTTTTTCAGCAAGTTCTTCTATTGTATTTGCTTCTACAATAATTCCCTCATTTATATATTTTTCTATAGCACTGAGAGATTCTCTTACAGCTGTATCAAAAATAAGCCAGCTCTCTTCATTTGGCTGTGCAAGTATTGCCGCAGAAACAACATCTCTTGTCTCAAGTTCGTTTACAAAACGATTTCCATCATTATTTACAAGTATTGCACCGTTACCACGCACACCTTCCGTATACATAGTTGCTGTATTCGGGTTTACGGTAGGATGAGTTTGAATTTGCTCAATATCAGTAAGTCCGGCTCCCAATTCAAGCGCCATTTCTATACCGTCACCTGTAGCTCCCGAATGATTTGTTGTAATAAATCCTGCAAGCTGTGGCGCATATTTTACTACCATATCGGGATTTGCTCCGAAGCCTCCTGTAGCAAGTATAACAGCCTTGGTATTTATAACAAACTCTCCGTTTTCATCCTCAGCCTCTACTCCTGTTATCTTTCCGTCCTTATCGGCAATTATCTTTGTTGCCTTTGTTTCAAGTAAAACAGGGATTCCAAGTTCATCAAGCTTGGCATTTAAAGTCTTTACAAGCATCGGTCCTACTGCAGATGTATCACTTGGTCTATGTATTCTTTTTACGCTTGCTCCACCGAACTGAGCAACTACAGAAAGATCTCCGCCTATTTCATTTACCCAGTCAACTGCTGCAGCCGAATTTTCCACCAATGTTCTTACAAGATTCGGATCGTTTAAATTCTTACCGCCCTTCATAGTATCTTCATAGAACAAATCATTGCTGTCCTCTATACCGTCTCTTTTTTGGTACTGAGTTTCAGACGCATTCAAACCTCCTGTAGCTCTTACAGTATTACCGCCTGTAATAGGCATCTTCTCTAAAATAACTACATTGGTAGCGCCTTTTTGCGCCGCTTCTATAGCCGCACTCATACCTGCACCGCCTGCACCTATTACTACAATATCTGCAGACTTTACTTCCATATCTTCTTTAACTTCTTTACCCCTTGCCTTCAGTAAAGCCTTTTTCAACGCTCTTTTCAAAGCTGTGGAGGTGACTGTTGCACCGCTTACAGAGTCAATCTCCGTATCAAGTGCTGTTTTCATCTGTGCATTGAGTTTTTCAACAGCTGCTCCTCCTATATCGGGAGTTTCCTTTGACCCTTCAAATGAAATATCTTCTATTCCGTTTTCACCGACTGTTACTATTGCTTTTACTTTTCCTCCAAATCCCTTTTCCGATGCGGAATATGTGCCGGCAATATATTTGATATTATCTTTTATAATCTTTCTGATACCATCAGTAACCGGAAAAGCTATTATAATAGTAATAACAGCGGCCAAAATCATTAAACAGAGCCCCAAAGTGTTACCACTGTTTCGTTTTTTCGGTTGCTTACCCATTTAAAACCTCCTTAAACCTCTTACAATTTTACCGCTACATTATATACTATATTTCAGTAAAGTTAAAGTTTCAGCATTAAAAACTTTATTTATATAGTGAAATATATTCACAAATCAATAAAAAAATGTTATAATAAATTTTATACAATTAAATATTGTACATTTATAATAATCTTTGTCCTTTATTAGGATATTAAGGAGGTAATATGAAGAATATAACAGTTGCAGGTGGTGGTGTTCTTGGCTCACAGATAGCATTTCAAACAGCTTTTTGCGGTTTCAATGTGAAGATATGGCTTAGAAGTGAAGAGTCTATAGGTAGAACAAGACCAAAATTGGATAGATTATATAATATATACAAACATACATTAAATGAGGCTAAGAAAAGTCTTGGATCAGGCGTTTCATTGCCAAGGGGATTGGCTCCGGATTCAGGATCACTTACAGAATCAGATATAGATAAACTTCTGGAAGCTACAGAAAAAGCTTACAAAGAAATAGTTCTCACTACAAGTTTTGAAGAGGCTTGTAAGGATACCGACCTTATAATTGAAAGCATGGCTGAAAATCCCGAAGCAAAGAAGGAATTTTATAAGGCTTTGGATCCACATCTTGAAGAAAAGACAATAGTCGCTACAAACTCTTCAAGCATGATTCCAAGTCAATTCCGTGATTGCCTTAGCAGACCTGAAAAATACCTAGCCATTCATTTTGCTAATAATATATGGATCAGCAATACTGCTGAAATCATGGGACATGATGGTACAGACAGGGATGCATATGAAGCTGTGGCTAAGTTTGCATCAGATATTAAAATGATTCCGCTTCGTCTTACAAAAGAGCAACCCGGATATATATTAAATTCCATGCTGATACCTTTTTTGAATGCAGGACAGATGCTGCTTGCAAAGGAAGTTGCAGATCCCGCTACTATTGACCTTACATGGAGAATGGGTACAGGATCACCTTACGGACCTTTCCAGATTCTTGATATAATCGGTTTAAATACTGCCCTTAATGTAGTATCTAACGATCCGCTTTCAAAGGATCCAAATACTGTTCAAGGTAAGATAAAAGCAATTCTTGAAAAATATATTTCAGAGGGTAAAACAGGTATAAATGCCGGTGAAGGATTCTATAAATATAATAAATAATAAAATAAGCGATTTCCTGATATATATTTATATCGGGAAATCGCCTTTTTTATCTGCAACCTCCACAGGCATCACATGCGCTTTTTGTTACCGCACATCCGCCAAGTGCTGTTTCTCTAAGTTCTACAGGCATTCTCTTGCCTACCCTATACATAGTCTCAAGCATTTCATCAAAAGGTATAAGTTGCTTTATTCCTGCCATTGTAAGTTCCGCCGCCACCAAAGCATTTGCCACTCCGGAAGCGTTCCTGTTTTGGCATGGATACTCTACCAGTCCACCTACAGGATCACATACAAGTCCAAGCATATTCATAAGCACCGTTGATGCCGCATCAAGACATTGAGCAGGGCTTCCTCCCATCAGTTCAACAGCGCCGGCCGCCGCCATGGCTGCCGCTACACCCATCTCCGCCTGGCAACCACCCACAGCCCCGGCTACAGTAGCATTTCTCATAGCCAGATATCCTATTGCACCTGCTGTAAATAATGCATCTAGTATTTTCTCATCAGAAAAAGAATATACATCCTGCATTGCTAATAAGAGTCCCGGAACTACTCCTGATGAACCTGCGGTAGGAGCCGCCACTATAAGTCCCATTGAAGCATTGCATTCCAATACAGCCATTGCATACATTATGGCCTTTGAAAGTACCGGACCTCCTATATTTTTCTTCTGATTTTGATATTCGCTAAGCTTTTTTGCCTCACCTCCTATAAGTCCTCCCATCGATTTTATAGGTGTATTTATAGGTAATGTTGAAGAGTCTCTCATAATCTCAAGAACTCTTTTCATTTTATTTATTATCTCTTCTTTTGAACTTGTATTCTCGTCACATTCCCTTATTTTCATTACATCGGAAATTGACATTTTTTTCTTATCACAAAGTTCTAAAAGCTCTTTTGCATTAATAAAATCCATAATCTCTCCTATTGAACTATCATAACCTGTGATATATGTTCATTTTTATATAATCCCGGCTTTATATCCGGCGGTATCATTTCATCAGATTCTATAATTGTATATGCCTTATTTCCCTTTGATTCTCTGTAAAGCTTCATAAATGCAATATTTATATTATGCTCGCTCAAAATCTTACTGATATATGCTATAACTCCCGGTCTGTCACGATGTACCAAAATAATGGCACTGTACTCACCTGAAAAGTCTATATCAACCTGATCTATCTTTACTATTCTTACCTTACCGCCACCAAGTGACTCACCTCTGACTGTAACCTTTCGCCCCTCTTCATCTTCCATACATACATCAACCGTATTCGGATGAATCTCGCTAATCTCACTGTTAGGTGTAAATTTGTACTCTATTCCTCTCTCAGTAGCAATACTGAAAGAATCACGTATTCTTACATCATCTGTGCCGAATCCCATAAGTCCGCCAAGCAATGCTCTATCCGTACCATGCCCTTTATAAGTCTTTGCAAAGGATCCGTAGAGTATAAACTCTACCTTTTTGGGATTTCCACCTATCATCTTTCTTGCCAAGAATGCAATTACACATGCTCCTGCAGTATGTGAACTTGAAGGCCCTATCATATTTGGACCAAGCACATCAAAAACGCTGATAAATGCCATATTATCTCCTATTATTCTTTTATAATATATTTCTTATATATTGAATCAACTATAACGCCTATAAGCATTATCACCCGACACATATCTTTAAAACTGTTATAAAGGGCGTCACTTATCTCTTTTCCACGCATTGCAGACATACAAAGCCCCAGTATAAATGCAAGAACTACTGCTGATAAAGTATCAAGTACAGGCGGAAGCGACATAGTAAAATACGCTAAAATCATAAGCGTTATTTTAAATTTCATTCGCATTATTTTAACATATTTAAAAATGAAATCAAACATATTATAAAAACTATAATGGCGGTATTTTTTAAAATCTAATTTATAATTAAGATTTCTTTTTCCTGTTTTCATGTATAATGTATTTGAAGAAATCAAATCAGATGGAGGTAAAATGAAGAAACTATTATTATATTTAACAATTCTTGCATTACCTGTTATAAGTGCGGGATGCAAAAGTAAGGATACTTCAGATTTGAAAAGTATTATGACTACAGAAGCTAACGGTGCCATGTCACCTACTACCACCGCTGCCGATGGTGCTAACGGCGCTATGTCACCAACTACAATTGCACCTACAAGTGATAGTAAAGAGTCCTCCTCTTTGGCTGAAAAAAAATCAGATAAAACAACTACCGCCGAGAAGAAATCATCTTCCAAATCAAGTGTTACTGAAAATGCGCAGAGCTATTCCAAGGATAAATCAAAAATCTCCTATCCTAAACTTAGCGGAATCAACTCTAAAATAGAATCATCAGTAAATAAAGCTATTGAGGATAATGCCAAACTTGCTTTGGATTCATTTGCTTCAAGTGCCGGTTCAACTGTCGAATTAAAGTATAATGTGAAAAATCAAAGCAGAAACAGAATGAGTATAGTTTACACCGGAACGCTTAAGACAGGAAATGAAAGTAAAAAGATTATTTTTACAAATAATATAAATCTTGATACAGGTGAAAGTATAGGTCTTATAGATTTTGCCGATCCGCTTACCATTGCAAACTATATACTCTCAGATGATGTTGAACTTGAAAATGCTACAAACTCTCAGGCTGCAGGCTTTACAGAATATAAAAAGACATTAACTGTTGATACTCTGAAGGCCTTGCTTGAGGATGCGGATTTTCCACTTATAAAGAAAAATGATGTGAATGAAGGTTTCCCAAAGCTTTTCTCTTACGAATCAGGCGGTGATATTTTTATAGCCATACCTCTTTCTCATGAACTTGGTGACTATGTACTTGTAAAATATTCTCCAAGCACTAAATAATTTTTTTCTATGTACTTATGTATTTATTTGCTCTATAATAAGGGAAGCAAATTTTAGATTGAGGTGTAAAATGTCAAAAGTTTATATTAATAAGCATCCGTTGGTTCAACACAAAATATCAATTCTTCGTGATAAGAACACAGGAACCAATGAATTCAGATCTCTTGTAGGTGAAATTGCAATGTTGATGGGATATGAAGCCTTAAACGACCTTCCTACAGAAGAAGTTGAAGTGGAAACTCCGCTTGAAAAATGTATGACTGAAATGATTTCAGGTAGAAAAATGGCAATAGTACCTATACTTAGAGCCGGACTCGGTATGGTTGACGGTATATTACAGCTTGTACCGGCATCAAAGGTAGGACATATAGGTCTTTACAGAGATGAAGAAACTCATACACCTGTAGAATATTATTGTAAACTGCCAAGTCCTATTGAGGAGAGAATAATAGTGGTTACAGATCCTATGCTTGCAACAGGAGGTTCCGCTATCGATGCTATATCTCAAATCAAAAAGCATGGAGGTAAGAAAATAAAATTCATGTGTATAATAGCCGCACCTGAAGGACTTAAAGCTCTTCAAGAGGCTCATCCCGATGTACAGATATATGTCGGTCACCTTGACAGACAACTTAATTCGGACGCTTATATTTGCCCGGGACTTGGAGATGCCGGTGACAGAATATTCGGAACAAAATAAATAAATTATTGCGGCCACCTTAGGGTGGCTGTTTTAT
>CAKAQP010000004.1 GCA_916720285.1 uncultured Lachnoanaerobaculum sp.
ATTATCCGTAAAGGTTTGATGTTTATGGCAAAGTGGAGTCAATATGACTGTGTTGTCGTAGGGGAAGCAATAAACGGCAATGACGGGTTGAAACAAATCGAAGAAAAAAGGCCTGATATCGTGATTGTCGATATCAATATGCCTGAAAAAGACGGGCTTAGTATGATAGAGGAAAGCATAGAGCTTTATGGCTATGATACAATTATTATTTCAGGCTATTCCGAATTTTCCTATGCAAAAAAGGCAATCAGTCTGGGAGTCTCCGACTATTTGTTAAAACCTATAAACTTTAATGAGCTATATCCTATTTTGGGAAAAATCATTGCTAAAAGAAGTCATTTACAGCAATTAAATCAAGATAAAAAACAAATTGATATAGAAAAAGCTCGACTGCATCTTATTTCCGGTGAGGAGCCCCCTCATACAAACAGATATGTAGATTTAATGCTCGAAAGTATACGTACAAGATATCAAAGCAGACTATCTCTTACCGATATCAGCATAGAATGTGGAATGTCCTGCACTTACTTGAATACCAAGCTAAAACAATATACAGGATATACATTCAACGACTATTTAAACAGATATCGTATTCAACAGGCTATCAAACTATTAAATAGTAATGACTTAAAGGTATATGAAGCGGCAGATGCAGTTGGTTTTACCGACTACAAATACTTTATAAAAGTATTTAAAAAATATATTGGAGTTTCTCCTGTAAAGTTTATTGAAAGCGAACATTTCGAAGAATAAACTACTAATAATTATAAAACTATAAAAACGGACATCATTTCTATTTTCGATGTCCGTTTTCTAAACTAATTTTAAATATATAACTATTTCTCCGCCGCTATCTTTGCTATCTCTACAATAACATCTATAGCCTTTTGTATTGACTGAACGCTTACAAACTCAAATCTTCCGTGGAAGTTCTCTCCGCCTGCAAAGATATTAGGTGTAGGAAGTCCCATAAAGGATATTTTGGAACCGTCTGTTCCACCTCTTATAGGATCCTTATTTACTGTTATTCCAAGATTTTCCATAGCCTTTGTTGCAATGTCCACACTTCTTGGATCATTCTTTATGATATCTGCCATGTTGCGATACTCATCATGCATTTCAAGCTTTACTCTGTCTATATCATATCTTGAATTGATTTCTTCACAAATCTTTCTTACAGTATTCTTCTTGTCCTCAAAAAGCTCACGGTTGTGATCTCTGATAATATACACAAGACTTGCATTCTCCACATCTCCATGCGCCTCTATCAAATGTATAAATCCCTCTCTGCACTCTGTTGTCTCAGGTACAGATAAAAGCGGCATAGCCATCTGAATATCTCTTGATATGGTAAGCGCATTTATCATCTTATTTTTGGCATCACCCGGATGTACACTCTTACCTAAAATATCGATCTTGGCCTCTGCAGCATTGAAACATTCAAACTGTAATTCACCTACAGAACTTCCGTCCATTGTATAGGCAAAATCACAGCCGAAGTCTTCCACATCAAAATTGTTGGCTCCGACACCTATTTCCTCATCACATCCGAAAGCCACTCTGAGTTTACCATGCTTAATCTGTGGATTTTCGATCAAATACTCCATAGCTGAAACTATCTCACAAACTCCCGCCTTATCATCAGCACCAAGAAGCGTAGTTCCGTCAGTAGTGATAAGAGTCTGACCCACGTAATTTTTTAAATTTGGGAACTCCTTAGGAGAAAGCACAAATCCGCTGTTTCCAAGTGCGATATCCCCTCCGTCATAGTTTTCATGTATCTGTGGTGAAATATTCTCGGCATTAAAAGCTGCTGTATCCACATGTGAAATAAATCCTATTACAGGAGCGTTTTCCACATTTGCAGGAACTGTTGCTGTAAGGAATGCATTCTTCTTATTTATCTTAACGTCTTCTAAGCCTATTCTTTTTAACTCCTCGCTAAGTTCCTCCAAAAATTCCATCTGTGAAGGTGTGGACGGAATAACTATCCCCGCCTTACTCTCATCAGATCTTGTATTTTTCTTTACATAACGCAAAAATCTATCTACAAATCTTTCCATTGTATCTCCTCTCTATAATTCCAATTTAAATTTATTCTGCTCATTGAACACAGAATCCAGTATACTCTTTATATATAAAGATGTGAAGCTCTCATGCTGATCTTCCCAAAGTCTTATACCTTCTTCAAACCCCGTAGTATCAAAAATCTCTCCGGCAAAATAGCATTCATTCATCCTGAGAAATGCTCTGCCCATCTTTTCAATATCTTCTTCTTCATCATTGTCAAAGGTATGAGTATTAAACAACTTATTCAATTGTCTGCTTCCAACGCCTTTAAATAACTGCCTGCTGTAATTTTCAAAATCATTTACAGCCTCCACCTTCAGACATTCTGTAAAGTATTCAAAGGACTTCCCGTCATAAATAATATTTGCAAAATGATTCGGTGACACTGCCAATGAGGATGTGACAATCTCGGTTATAAGATTCTTTTCAATATGCTGAATATGCATATGGCCGCTAAGATTCAGCTTTACATTGTATTTGGCATAAAGAGCTTCTATTTCCTCCGCATTTTTAATCATAAAACCTTCAGTAAACATATAATTTTGTTCAAGAAGATTTTGATGGCTTACTGCAAGTATTTGCGCATCCGCTTTTGACAGTTCAAAAAGCACCTTATCCAACCAAAGAAGACTTTCCTTGCACAAATAATTTGAATGATAGGAATTGGTATCCAGCATTAGCAAATATAAATCATCCCTAAGTTTTGAAATATAGCTTCCTGAATACTCATCATAGTACTCATGATTTTTATAACCGCAGTCGGCATATATCTCTCTGAAATCTTTTGCACACACGCTGTCAACCTTATATATTTCATTTCCACGAAATCCGAAGCTTCTTTCATAATCTATATCATGGTTTCCGGGTATCAAATATATCGGTGTACCCTCTTTCACTATACTGTTAAGCTTTTGTGAAAGTTCCAAGTGGCTTACTCTCTCTCCGTTAAAAGTTAAATCACCAAGTAAGAGTACCAGATTCGGTCTTCTTTTTTTAACTTCATTGCAGAATGCATCCACTATTTCTTCAATATATGTCATTCCCTTACCGTCGCCCTTTTCCATTACATTTGCAAAGGCCTCTCCACCGTCATTTATACTCTTTGAAAGGTAGTGGAGATCGGTAGCTATCATAATATTCAAAGTTTTCTCACTCATACAAGATAACCTCTCAATCGTAGTCCTCCAAGAAAGAGTGTTTTACCCCGTTTTTCTTGTAGGCTATTACTGTATCCAAGCTGACATTTTCCACACTTCTGAAAATATTCTTCTCAATATATGGATTTTTGGCAGCCAACTCTCTTATAAGTTTCTTTACTTCAGCCCTCATAGAGCCCTTGTCACCCGTTTCCGATATGGAACAATTGTCAGTCAATCTGCAGGCACATCTTATAAAATTCAGTTCATTATACTTTGCCCAATGAATAATATCCTCTTCCCTTACAAGATAAAGAGGTCTGATAAGCTCCATACCTTCAAAGTTTGTGGAGTGAAGCTTAGGCATCATTGTCTGAATCTGGGCTCCGTATAACATTCCCATCACAATAGTTTCTATAACATCATCAAAATGATGTCCAAGAGCAATCTTATTACAACCCAGCTCCTTTGCCTTCGCATACAGATGTCCTCTTCTCATTCTTGCACAGAGATAACATGGCGATTTCTCATCCTCTGCCACAATATCATATATGGATGACTCAAAAACCACTATAGGCACATCCAAAATCTTAGCATTATCTACTATGGTTTGATAATTTATATCATCATATCCCGGATTCATCACAAGGAATACCAACTCAAAATTCCTCTTTCCATGCTTTAAAAGCTCCTGAAAGAGCTTTGCCATCAACATAGAATCTTTTCCTCCGGATATGCATACCGCAATCTTATCACCGTCCTTTATAAGTTCATATTCATTTATGGCGGCGGTAAACTTTCTCCAAATACTTTTTCTAAACTTCTTTATAATGCTTCTTTCAATATCTCTGCTTCTTTTATTCGGCTCATCTTTTTTACTTTCCTCTTTTAGAAACTCATTTAATTTAAGTTTCATATAGACCTCATATCCGCCTTTCAGATTATATATATTCTCATAACCCTGACTTTCCAATTCCTCAGCCAGATACTCAGTCTTATTGCCTGTAGCACATACCAGACAGATAATATCGGTTTTATCAAAATCTTTTATTCTCTCAAGTATATCTTCTTCCGCTATATTAACAGAGTCCGGAATACTTCCTCTTTTAAATTCATGTTCGGGCCTTATGTCTATTATCTTTTTATTCTGTAACTCCGGTAATTTTCCTATCTCAATTTCCATTACATTTGTTTCCTTACTATCAAATAGTCATCATTACTTCTATAATACGGGCAGGTGGAATAATCACTGCTTCTCATTCTTGCATAATCATCCTCATCCATATCCACATCACAGATATACCCTTCCACATCTTCGTCATATATATAATTAATACAATAATCGCAAATCATGTTTCTTCCTGTCTCTGCTCTCTTTTGTATACCTCCTGCTTATAATCCTCAGGCGCATACTCCTTAAGCCAAATCTCTTCACCCTTCTCCAAAAGCTTTTTACCGCTAAGTACGGCTTCAAAAGCCAGATACTGTGAAGCTCTCTCTTTTCTTGATAACGGAACCTTCAAGCTTGGAAGCTCCATATCTATAATATCACTGTAATCTCTTTTTATTCCATTCATAATGATTCTAATATACTATAGTATATACTTACAAGTCAAACAATCGAGCAGGAAAACCTGCCCGATCATATATAAAAAGAGCCCCTAAGGGCTCTCAATAGTTTTATTTAAATATTATTCCTGAGAAAACTCATCCTTGCCTACGCCACAAAGTGGGCAAACAAAATCATCCGGAAGATCTTCCCATTTTGTTCCCGGAGCTATTCCGTTATCAGGATCTCCAAGAGCCTCATCATATTCCCATCCGCAAACATCACATACATACTTCATAAATTATACCTCTGCTTTCCATAAACCATGTAAATTACAATACTCATAAGCTGCTATCAGCTTCTCACCATCCTGTAACGCGAACTCAGCATGTGGCTTATCCTCAGCTGTAAGTCCCTTGTACTGCTTTCCAAGGTTTGTTTCAATCATGATGAAGTTGATAAGATGCTCAGGTGTCATAGGATGATCTACGCTACCTACATTAACAACAACCTTATTACCCTCAACAGTTACTACAGGTACATGCTTCTCTTTAGCTGCATCTGTTGTGTTAGCCTTTAAGAGCTGCATAGGCTCTCCACAACATACAAGTGTACCACCACCATCAACTACTACTGAGACAATCTTTCCACAGTGTGCACAACGATAAAAACTCATATTTCCTCCTTAGTTCTTTGCTTTTAATAAATCTCTAATTTCCTCCAGAAGAACAACATCATCAGCCTTTGCAGGTGCTTCCTCTACCTTAGCCTCTTCTTTCTTCTTAAACTTCTCTATAAGTCTTACAAACATGAAGATACAGAATGCAATGATAAGGAAATCAACTACATTTTGGATGAAAGATCCGTAAGCAATAGCATTCTCAGCTATGTCTCCGTGTGCAGGAGTGATAACATACTTCAAATCAGTGAAGTTTAAACCTCCTGTCAATATAGATATGATAGGCATAATCAAATCATTTACCAAAGATGTGACAATCTTACCAAAGGCCCCACCTATGATAACACCTATCGCCATATCCAAAACATTACCTTTAAACGCAAACTCTTTAAAATCTTTTAACATTTTGTCCTCCAATATCCGGTTGTGCTTGAGCAACTTACTTAAATCTCAAAATCATTAGATTTAATTTTGCACAACCACAATGTGCTTTTATTATGAACTAAAATATCAAAAAAGTCAAGTACTAATAATGAGAATTATTCCTGTTTTTTATTAAGTACAATTTACATATGGTAAAATCAAAAAGAGGAATACCTCCTTAGAAAGTATTCCTCTCGCATTAGATTTATCAGATGCCATGAGGCTTCGCCTCGCTCCACCTCAAGCCTATATAAAATCTATTTAATTAACTGAGATTATTCCTCAAGACGTACATAATCTACTGTGTAGTTAGATGTCTTAACCTTGTAATCATCTCCGTCCTTCTTTGTTCCGCTCTTAATCATAGCACCTGTTGTGTTAACAACATAAGCCTTAGTTCCTGTTGGAAGACCTGTGAACTTATACTCTGTATAATCTAAGTCTCCGTTTGACTTGAAGTGCTGAACTCCACCGTTACCGTAAGCTGCAAGAGCATCCTCTACAGATAACTTAGCAACTAACTTGTTGCTGCTGTTAAGGACAACGATCTCGATCTTGTTGTCAGCATCAGCTGTTGTAAGCTTTCCACCAACATAGAACTTGTGATCTTCCATACCGTTGATACCGGCACCCTTGTTAGAACCGTTCTTAGCGAACTCGAATGTGTACTTTTCGCTATCAAGCTCTACAGTCTGCTTTCCTGTCTTCATAGAACCGTCATCGCTTCCACCGAAGAAGTAAGCCTTAAGCTCTCCGGATGTGAATAAGCTGTCGTTAGCCTTTACAAATCTGTTGTAGTTGTCAGCTGTATCATATGTACCGTCAGAATCTACCTTCTGAACGATCTTCTTTGAGCTGTAACCTGAACCTAAAGTGTTACCTTCCATCTGAAGTACAACGAATCCGCTGATCATTCTACCGTAGTTGTCGAATGCATACTTCTTACCGTTTACTGTCTTGATTTCGTTAACTGTAAGCTTTCCGTTACCGTCTGAGTAGTACCAGTAATCTGATCCATCCTCATACTTATCTCTCTGGAGGTAGTAACCAGGAGTTACCTTGAACCAACCCTTTGTAGATCTAGCACCGTCTTCAGGTGTTGAGTAGTATAAGAATGAGTTAGAGTATGTAGCAATACCCTGTGAACCGCCATCTTTAGCAGGTGTGTTAGATGCTGTAGCTGTTGTGATCCAACCTGCGTTCATACGGCCATACTCATCGAAGCCATACTTTCTTCCGTTGATTGTCTTACCTGTCTGATTCTTCTCCTTCTTTCCAGAAGCCTTGAAGTAGAACCATCTTGTCTGATCCTGATCCCAGTAGTTGTCACCAGGCTGAAGTTCAGCTGCCTGATCATCAACGATAGCGATCTCTCTCCATCCCTCTGCCATAGAACCATCGTTCTCATCGCCGAAGTAGTACTCAGCATCCTGCCAAGCATTTTCATCATGCTGTGTCTCGCCATCTTTTACCCAACCGTACTGCATCTTACCGTCAGTATTGAATGTGTACTTCTTACCGTTGATAGTCTTTAAAGAAACGTCGCCTGTAGCTGAATCGCTTCTCTTGTAAGCCTTACCGTTAGCTCCGAAGTAGTACCACCACTGATTTGGCTCGTTCTCTTCGCCTGCGTTCTCGTTGTCAACTGCAACCCAACGATTTGTAACCATAACACCGTTAACGTCAACATAGTATGTATCACCGTTATCGTCGATAAGTGAATCTGTAGCCATCTCGCCGTTATCGTCAAGATAGAACCAGTAGTCACCTGACTTCTGCCATGTCTCTGTTACTTTCTCTTCGTTTCTGTTATAATATACCCATGTACCATTCTCCTGTTGCCAGCCTGTAGCAGCGAAAGCTGTCATAGCTCCACCAACTGAGAGAACAGCTGCTGCTGAAATTAATGCAGCAATCTTTGTTTGCTTTCTCATAATGAATGCATCTCCTTTTTGAAATCCTTTTAAAATCTAATGCGTCCCGTAAAGGCTCTTATCAGTCCTTTATCTTAAGACAAAGCTAGTATATAACTTTATTTTATTACTTACAATATATTTTCTTTTTCTGATTTCTTACAAAAATATTACATTTCTGTCTTTTCTAAGATATATATGTATACTTATACCCCTTGTTATGCTAATATGTTCAATACAGATATAATTTTATTGTTTTTGAACTTAATGTTTATTTTATTTATTGGGAGCTTATATGAACAGATATGCATATTTACTCAGAGAAATATTTGAATGTAATACTATTACTCAAAGAGAGCTTGCAGAGAAGTTAAACCTCTCTCTTGGAAGCATCAACTCACTTATAAAAGATGCTATGGCATTAAACTATTTATATAAGGAAGGAAGTAGTATGAGTCTTACCGAAGCCGGACTTGAATATCTATCTCCTTTTAAGGTGGAACGTGCCGTTATCATGGCTGCAGGCTTCGGGTCAAGATTTGTTCCGCTTACATTTGAAACGCCAAAGGGACTGCTTGAGGTATTCGGTGAGAGAATGATTGAGAGACAGATCAAGCAGCTCCATGAAGTCGGTGTCTTTGACATAGTGATAGTTGTGGGATATTTAAAGGAGCATTTTGAATATCTTATAGATAAGTACAATGTAAAGCTTGTTTATAATCCTGACTATTCTACTAAGAACAATATTTCTACATTGCACTATGCATGTAAGTATATAGAGAATTCAAATGTATATATACTCTCTTCCGATAACTGGATGAGAGAAAATATGTATCACAGCTATGAGCCTTACTCCTGGTATTCTTCTATATATATGGAAGGAAATACGAATGAATGGGTACTTGATTTCAATAAGAAGCGTGAGATCACTGCTATAAATGTAGGTGGAAGCGATGCCTATGTAATGTACGGACCTGTATATTTCAGTAAGGACTTTTCAAGAGAGTTTATGCCGATACTGGAAAAAGCTTTTGCTACTCCGGGAAGTGATGACTGGTATTGGGAAAATGTACTTATGAGTGAATTACAAAAGAAAGACTCCCCCCTGCCTGCCATGTATATCAACCCACAGCCTGAAAATCAGGTCTATGAGTTTGAAAATCTTGAAGAACTTCGTGCATTTGATGATAAATATATGGAAAACAGCGGAAATGTAGCTCTTGAACTTATTGCAAAGGTTTTTAATATACCCGAGAGTCATATAAAAGGTCTTCGCACATTAAAAGCCGGTATGACAAATAAATCTTTTCTTTTTGAAGTGGATGATAAGAGCTATATATGTAGAATACCCGGAAAGGGCACAGATGTACTCATAAATCGTTCAAATGAGTATGATTGCTATATGGCTGTCAAGGATCTGCATATTACTGAAAAAATAATTTATTTTGATAAGGAAAGCGGATATAAAATTTCAAAGTTTTATGAGGGTTCCAAAAATGCCGATGCCTTTAATAAGGAAGAAATGTCAAAATGTATGGAACTTCTAAGAACTTTGCATGAAACTGATATAAGGGTAAGCCACAGTTTTGATATAGCCGAGAGAATAGAATATTATACCGAACTCTGTGAAAAGAGCGGTGGAATATCCTTTGAAGATGTAGAAGAGGTTCACAAAAATATGATGCTCTTACTCGATTTACTTAAAGGAATGAAGTCTGAAAGTCGCCTCTGTCATATAGACAGTGTAGCCGATAATTTTATCATCACAGCGGATAATAAAATAAAGCTTATTGACTGGGAATATGCCGGAATGGCGGATCCTGTTATAGATGTGGCGATGTGCGCTATATATTCTTATTATGATAAATCTCAGGCTGATGAACTTTTAGAATCTTATCTTAAAAGAAAGCCTTCTACAGATGAGTATAAGAAGCTGTATGCTTATATGGCACTCAGCGGTTATCTTTGGGCGCTTTGGACCGTATATAAGGCGAATGTAGGCGAAGAATTCGGAGAGTATTCTCTTAAAATGTACAGATATGCAAAGGACTTTTTTAAAGAAGTAATGGAGCTTTAATAAAAAGCATAAAAAAGCAGTCGGGATTTCCGACTGCTTTTAACTTGCAATAATTCAAATTTATTAATCTACACTCACTCTGATTCCGCCGCCTCTCTCGCTTGGCTGAACCAAAACCGTTACAGGCTCATTTCCTGACCATTCAAATGAATATGACTCGCCTGAGGCCTGACCTATGAAGGTCTTCCATGATATATCCGCTTTTATCTGTGGATCTCCCATTCCGTTCTTGCTGAACCAGCATATTACAGCATCCGGATCTACCGCAAGTGTGTCTCTTGACTTCACGTTTGAAACAACAAGTGGGTTTCCGTCTGAGAGCAATGCAACATAGGCATTATTTCCTCTACCCACCAATGTGGTTGTAGCCAGACCTTTTTGTGAAAGTACGCCTACTCCTAAAAATCTTACAGAGTAATCACAGTCATTTGTAAATGCTAGTATATTTTCAGACTCTACTGAAACCGTCTCACCCGGTGCCAGCTTATATACTACTACATGTTGTCCGTAGTTAGCATAGTATGTTGTGGAGGCTCCGTTTAAATGTACCTTCATAAGAGGTATATTCTCACCTGCAACTCTTCTTACAAGCTGTCCGAGTAATGCCTGTCCTATACTTCCACCCGGTCCAAGTAACATCTTTTCAAAAGTATAGTTCTTTCCTCCCGGATTCTCTCCTGCTATAAATGCACCTGCTTTTGCAATCAATGTATCATTTCCCTCGCAGGTAACCTTAAGTGTCAACTCGTTAATTACTTCAAATGTCAGCATATTCCCCTCCTTATTCGACTTGTACTCCGTAAAATTCACAAAGTCCTGCCAAGTCTTTATTTACTCCGTTTCCTATTGCATTAAACTTCCATGCACCATTGTGCAGATATACTTCTCCCATCATCATGGAGTTTATATTGTTATAATATTCCTCTACAAGGAAAGAAGCCACTTCGGTATTTGTCACAGGATCCACAATCTGTATATATGCGTCTTTTAGCATACTGAAGTTCTGTGCATTTTCCAACGCATCATTTATAGTCATTACAAAGACTATTTTTTGTACAGCCGGATTTAATATAGAAGTGTCTATATCAAATACCTGTAGTACATTCGCCTCTTCAACATTTTTAAAGAGTACACTTCTCTCAGGACTGCTCTCCTGTCCGTAGAATACAAAAAAGTCATCACCGACTACTTTTCCGCTTCCTGCCAGTAAAAAAGCTGAGACATCCACATCACAGGCTGCATTGTTCACATTCCATCCAAAATTCACCTTTATCTTGTTTGAAGAAAAGGTAAGCGGGACTTTTTGCCCCTTTGAAACTCTCTTGCTTAATGCCGGCAATGTTATTCGCCTTACATTGGCATTTTGTCCAGTGCTTTGAGCCTGTCCGGTATTTTGACTTGTTGCAGTACCTGACGAACTTTGTGTACTTCCGGACTGAGCGACGGCATTTGTGCTTCCGGTCTTCTTGTAATAGGAAGTATTCAAAATATCTACATTGTCACTATTTAATACAACACCTTTTTTTTGGTTCAGATTCTCCAGTTGTTCTGCACCTATAGGTTTTGTTACATTCATCGGATACATACTCTTATTCACCTCACTTTCTTTAAAGTAATAATATTTAAATTTTTAAATACTAATCATTTGATATCTCTCAACCTACATCCAGTCCTGAATGATAGGAGTAATTTCCTATATTCTCAAGCAGTCTGTGAAAATCGGTCTCTTCCATTCTATCCGGCAATATTTCCGTATTCAGTATCTTAAATATCTCCTCACATCTGTCAATACATTTATCAAAGAGTTCCGGAAAGCTTTCATTTGAATGAACACTCTTATTCCATGGATTTATCCAAAGTTCATGGTCAAGATTTAGAGCTCCTTTTGCATCCGGTACTTCATCTGAGAGTATCTTCTGTGAAACTATAGGCTTTTTTAAAAACAAGGATTCTATAGCATTTATCCTGTTTTTCTTTCTGCCCGTAGGATCGGCAAGAGTTCTTACTCCAAACCTCATTGCAAGTACAGATCTGTGTACCATGGCAGGTGTTACTCTGAAATTATTCTTATAGGTAATCGGATAATAGGTTTTATTTATAACTCTTGCAAGAAAATCCGAAACAAATTGTATCTCAAAGCCGTTTAGCGCAAGAGTAGCTGCCTGATTAAATTCCGAGGTTTTCTTTTTCTTATACTTTTTTAAAAGTATGGTATCTATATCATTTTCAAGTGCCGCATGAAGTCCGTATATATAGGCGCTGTTTTTTCCGTTTTCATGCCCTATTCTTGCGTAAATATAAGGATGGCAGATATAATCACCCACATAGTGGCATAAAAAACCTGCAATATAACTTATTGCCTGCTGCTGCTTTTGTTTTGATTCCATCCCCTGTATTTCACAAAGTGCATTTGCGAAAAAATCATTTACATGGCTCTCATGCATATATGAGCCGACATTTCTGTAATCCCTGTGCCTCAGTATCGGAATATTGTAAAAAAACATATCCGGTCCCTGAAGTCCCAGCTGATAAAGCCATCTGTATTTAGATATAATATATTTTAAACCTGAGTTTTCTAAGCCACCATATGCCTTTAACCCTAAAATATAGTGAGTTGTAAATCCCGGCATTTCCTACTCCTTAATATATTCTAAAACCTTTTCCAGATAGAAATCCGAAAAGAGTCCTTCATAATCATTGAAAATATTTTTACTGTTTATGTTCAAATCTTTATGTGCAAATCCGATATCTGCAAGCTCTATCATTCCGGCATCAAACTCCGTATCTCCCGCCGCAAACATCTGTACTTTCTCTGTAGCATATTCTCTTATAAAACGCTTAATTGTATCCGCCTTATTTAAGCTTTTCGGCATTATATAAAGCTTATCTTTATTGTACAAGACCTCTACCTTTCTCATATCCAATCTACTTTCAAGGTCTTTTACAACATCCTGCGTATTATCGCATTTTGTAAAGATAAATAAATCATCAATATTTCTGCATTCAAACTTTCTTCTCTCATCCTTTTCCAAGAAAAGAAAAGCTTTTTCTCTCTCCTGAGCAGAGCTATTTACTATATCAAGGCTTTCTTTGTACCATTCTTCCGACTTTATGCCGTCTTTTAAAAGTATTCCTCCATTTGCACATAGCACATACTTTGGATTGATACCAAGATCTATTCTACTGTATTGAATATAGGTTCTTGTTGTAATAGGTACTATAAGGAGCATCTCATTTAACTTATGCAAAAGCTCATATGAGTATTTTGACATAAAACTGTTTATCTCTCCGTTATAAAGCTCCACCGGTATCTTTTCTTCTATATTCGTTTTCTTTGAATAAATCAAAGTATTGTCCAAATCTGTAAATAAAATATTCATATGGCTAGTTTAACACTTTTTTATAAAATAGTCATTTTAAAAAAATTTTAATTATAAAAAAGCCTCGGGAAGTTGCTGTTCCCGAGGCTTTCTTCTTGTCAAGTCACTATCTCTTCTTAAATACCAAAAGCATTGCTCCGCATGAAGATATCAGTAATATCATATATTTTAAAAGGTCTGTATTATCTGAGGTCTTAGGTACCGGGAGTGGGCGTCTGTCTGATACAGTCTCCGCAGTAAACTTTTTCGGATCCTCTATAATAATTTCAGGTTTTACAGGCTCTACATTTATAGCATCAGCCTTTATTTCTTCTTTTTTCTCTACAACACTCTGTGTAGGTCTTATAGATGAGCTTCCTCCCGAGCCGCCTCTTCTTCCGTTTGAAGATGTGGCTATGGAAGGTGTAGCTATAGGTCTTATAATAATATCATTGTTTCTGTCACCCGGACGATTTATCTGGCTTGGTGTAGCCGGGTGTAGCGGATCCGGATAGATTATAACACTTGGATCTTTAACATATACATAGTTTATCTCTATTTGTGAAGTTGAGAACAATCCGCTCTCAGCGCCTTCAACTCTATCCAAATGATATCCTGCAATAGCTTTTGCACTTGTACTGTAGGCAAGGCCAAGTTTTCTGCTGCCGTCCAAAACTTCATCTGTATCTAACGCAACTCCTGCCGGATTGATGTAATGGGCAATTACATCTCCCGCATCCTGTCTGCGATAAATATATGTTACTCTTTGTGTTCCCGGATTAAATACTCCGTTCGCATTTGCAGGCATTGAAATCAAGTCATAATAGTCAAATGACTTAAGTTCTGAAGTATAAGGAACTCCGATTTGCTCACTACCGTTTAAAACAGTAGTCTCAACAAGTGGAACATTTCCGTTCTCATCCAGATATTCAATAATAACATTTCCGGCATCCTGGCGCTTGTAGATATACTCAACATTTATAGGTGATGTTGTGAATACTCCTGTTGCATTTGCAGGATTTACCACAAGATCATAATAAGGTATTGCCTTAGGTGATGTTGTATAATTAAGTCCAAGCTTATTTGCTCCGGAAATTGTATCATCACTTTCTATGCTGTTTCCGTGAACATCCAAATATCTTACGGTTACATCTCCCGCATCTTTTCTTCTGTACAAGTAAGTCACAGTCTGTGCTCCATGAGTAAACACTCCTGTTGCATTTGCAGGTACAGTATCTATATCGAAGTTTGCGATATTCTCTACACTGCTTGTATAGGCAAGTCCAAGCTTTTCGATACCGCTAAGTACTGTAGGCGCTACCAAATCACTTCCGTCATGTACAGACTTATGATATATTGTCACATCCCCTGCATCATCTCTCTTATAGACATAATTTACTACTTGTGGAGCAATCGTAAATACTCCTGTTGCATTTGCCGGTGAATTTACAAGCACAAGACTTCCAATAGTCTTAGGTGCTGTGGTATATGGCAAACCAAGTTTATTTGTTCCCGAAAGTATGTCTCTTGTATCCAGTTCATTACCGTCTCTGTCGGTATACATTACTGTCACATCTCCGGCGTCATCTCTTCTGTACTCATAGGTAACAATATAGTTTGTTCCCGCCGTAAATGTTCCGATATGATTTGCAGGTGTAGGATTTACTACCGTAAAGTTGGCTATACTTGCAGGACTTGTTGTGTAGGAAAGTCCGGCCTTACTTACTCCCGATAAATTCTCATCTGCCGCAAGTGAGTTGCTTGTTCCGACTTCAAAATGATGTACTGTTACATTTCCGGCATCATCTCTCTTATAGTAGTATGTAACCACTGTAGTTCCGTTTGCCGGATATACACCTGTATTATTTACAGGTGTTGCATTTACTACTGTAAAGTTGGCAACAGTACCTGCACTTGTTGTATAGGAAAGCCCGGCCTTACCTGCACCTGACAATATCTCATCAGGTAACAGTGAATTGCTTGTTCCAACCTCAAAATGATGTACCAATACGTTTCCGGCATCATTTCTCATGTAGTAATATGTAACCTCTGTAAGTCCTGTAGCAGGATAAGTTCCTGTATATCCTGCAGGTGTCGCATTTACTACAGTATAATATGGTATATTTTTCGGACTTGTTGTATATGTAAGTCCCGATTTCTCTACTCCGGATAAATCCTCTGCAGGTGAAAGTATATTGTTTGTTCCCACTTCAAGATGATGTACTTTAACATCTCCCGCATTGTCTCTCTTATACTTATAAACCACTTCTACAGGCGCATTTCCAAATGTCACTGTCGGATTTGCCGGCGAGCTTACAAGATGGAAATGAGGAATATTCATGCTCTGTGTAGTATAAGTAGTTCCAAGCTTATTGGTTCCGTCTACTGTTAGAGCTGCCGGTGTTCCTCCCGGGGTTTGTGAATACAACTCATTGGTAGTTCCGTCTTCATAATAATGAATGATTATCGGTGAAGCACTATCTCTTTCATAGTAATAAATCAGCTCTATAGGTGTAGCGGCAAATGTTACCAGTGTAGGATTCGGTGACTGATACAAATGATAATTTGGTATCTGTGCAGACCTCTCCTGTGACTGATAGGTAAGTCCAAGCTTATTTGTACCGCTTATAACTTCCGGTCCGACAGCGCCTCCCGCTACCGGAGCATAAAGCTCTGTTGTTGTGCCTTTTTCATAGTGATGAACTGTAATATTTCCTGCATTTTTTCTTCTGTAGGAATATGTTACTGAAGTTGTTCCGTCTCCGAATACTCCGTTTGTAGGAGTAGTACTGCTTACAAAATCATAATTGTCTACAGGAAGTACATTGCTGCTCCATGCAAGTCCCTCTTTATTTGTTCCTGACAGAACAGTAGGAGTATTGATCATTACACTACTTCCAAGACTCTCAGGTCTTGTAAGATTTGCACCTGTATCAATATCTACATATTTTATTGTAACATCCGGTGCATCATTTCTTTCATAGAAATAAGTAACGGTCTTTGCCGTTGCATCAAATGTTCCGCTTGCAGGACCTGTAGGTGTTCCTACAAGATGGTAATGAGGTATAGGATAGCTTCCCGCCGTACTCACATCTCTTCTGTAAGTCTGATATGACTTACCCATCTGCCTTGTACCTAAAAGTACTTCAGCAGCAGGTGTTGCTGTTGCCGAAACTGCATAAAGTTCATCTGTCTTTCCCGTTTCGTAGTGATGTACGGTTACATCTCCTGCATTTCTTCTTAGATAATGGTATGTAACTGTTGTATCTGCAGTGTAACTTCCGTTTGCATTTGCAGGAAGATTTGCAGTATCCACTTCAAAATTCGGGTCTGTAGTGATAGGTGTTGTAGTATATGCGGTATCTCTCGGCTCTCTTGTAACCACGTCGGCAACAAGATTACTTCCGTCCTCATCCTTGATATGCTTTACCGTAAGATTATAAAAATCCGTCTTAAGTCCAAGATTCTTGATAGCACTTGGATTATCTGTTGTTAAGCTTATATCCACAGTTGACCATGGTGTATTAGGTACCGGAGTCTGACCGGCCTTAATTACAGATGCCTTTGTAGTAAATGAAGTAAAGTCATTTCCTATAACAGTTGCACTGCTTGCCACACTTGGAGCGGCAAAACTGTCACTGGTCAAGTTCTCCACATAGAGCTTATAATTACCTGCATTGCTGAGCTTATTTGTAAATGAAATATTTCCGTTTGAATCTGTTGTTCCCGATTCAACCACTGTCTCATTTCCCGTTGCATCAAGCTTTACAAGTATATATGGTCTGTTTGCAATATTTAAATCTGTACTGTCATAAACTCCATTGTTGTTCAAATCATAGAAGGCATGAGTTGCGATATTGTACTTATGAGTACCTACCTTTGATTCGGTAAACTCATTTGCACCGTCAACATTATTACCTCTCCATGAAGCTACGGAATTATTTGCAGTATCTGTAGCAAGATTATCCTTGGTATCAGGCATCTCCACCTTATAATTAAATAGCACCTCTTCTCCTGCCGTTATACTCTGTCCCGACTTTAAATCGGCCTTAAACATTGTAACTGATGACCAGTCTGTAATACTTGCGGCAGGTAACCATGTCGCTCCGATATTTCCTTCTATCGTAGCACTTGGAGCATCTGTAGAGTAGTAAATATCAAACTTACTGTTATTGGCAGTCACTCCCGATATAGCCTTAGGATATATTTTTGAACCTCTGTCAAGATAATTTCCGCTACCGTCTTTTACTATAAACTTATCATTTGCATATGGGAAAACATCCATTACATGAATATCTTCCACCGGGTCATTTGTATTATTCCATACTCTAACCTGATAATCTAAGATATCTCCCTTATCAGCCTTTATACTTGTTTGGTACACACTGTCTGTGGAAAGCTTTACCTTCTTTCCGAGTACCATCGCCTGTGGAGGTACAAAGGTATAGTTATATGTTATTGTGGAAAGTCTGTCCGTTGTATTGCCGTTGTTATTTGCATCATACGGGTCAAGGTAATCTGCAGTATCTGATGAATATATAACTCCCGGAGCCGCGCTTGATGCGGCTGTAGTGTTATTATCCCAGCTCAGTATTACCTTTATCTCATGCGGACCTCCATCCATACCGGCTGTCGGCTTAAATGAAAAGTTCAAATGATCGATTTTGTTCTGTGTATAGTTTCCATAACCCGGAACTGTAGAACCCGGGAATGTCAATCCTGTAAGTTCAAACTCGTACGCTGTCTTTCCTACATTCCCTTTATAATTCGGTATAACCGTAGGAGTGGGGTTAACAGTAAATAAATTGGCATTCATCTGCGGTTGCACACTGTCAAAAGCAAGGTCCGAATCGACCACAACTACCATCTTAGGATTTACGGCAGCTCTTGGGTCCCAAAGTATACTGTTATACCAAATACGTGGTGTTATTTTTATGACTCCTCCGACACTTATCGTACTTGTAGCGGAGGTACCGTTTATACTCATTCCGATATTTTGAAGGTGCATACTTGCATACGGATTTCTTAAATATGCATCGGCCAGTGAATAACTCAGTTCCTGACCGGCTGCATTTCTTACTCTACCGAAGTTTCTGACAAGCTTCCAATATACATCATTGACATGCGCATTCAAATCGTTGATATACGCCGTATGTGTAGCAGGTGTAAGCTGTGTCTGAACGATAAGACCTACCGCATCCTCTTCAAACTGTGAGATAGTTATATCATCATCAAAGACAAGTCTGAAATACCTGTACTCAGGCGGTGTTGTCAATGTGGTAGCTACGGAGTTTGCTCTGTAGTCTGCGGCATTGCTGACCTGAACAGGTGTAATATTTGTAGCAATAGTAGTCCATGTGGTTCCGTTATCGGAGCCGACAAGCTTATTGTGTGAGAGTTTTGCAAGTTCTGTCGCAGTGAATCTTTCAGGTCTGACTCTCAGTTCGTATCCTGTAAGAAGACTTCTTGCCTGCGGCTCATCCTCTATCATTCTGAATGTAACACTGCTTGCAGTCTGCGGTCTTGTACCGCCGAACTGATCGACACTTACCAAATAGTTGTATTTATAGTCCGCATCCCTCGGTACCAGATAACCTGCATCTCCGAGTAATGTCTTTTTTATACGGATTCTTCTTACATATGAAACATGGTAGTATAACTCACCGCTTCTTCTTGTAGAGTTATCTAAAGTTCCGTCATCATTCACCAATGTAGTTACCTGTTGCATTGTTATCTTAGTCCATGTAGGAGCTAAAGTAACCGGTTGATTTCCGTCCCACTTAAGCGAAAAAGGTGGCTGTACTACTGTTGAAAGCCCTCTGTCCACTATCTGTGTGATAGTTCTGTCTGTACTGTTATATGTCCAGTTCGAGTTGTTCGGAAGTGAAGGATCCCATACTGCGGTAGCCGGAAGAGTAATCTTAAACTCGACTTTTCTCTTATCCATACCCGCACCGGTACCTGACGGTACTTGTGATACACCGCCGTTGGCTGTATTTGCAGGACCGCTGTAGCCGAAGCCGCTTAAACTTGATACAAAATCTGTAGAGAGTCTGTCATGAGCGGCATTTGTAGCTTCATCCGATATATATTCACTTTTTCTGTTGTTGTTTGCAACTGCCGATGTGTCGGCTGACATGATTCCGACCGGATATGCCTTTGCAACAAACTGATCGTTTGAACTTGCAAGAGGCGCATCTGTAGCGGGATTTTTTCCTGCTTCAAAAAGCTTTACCGGAATATGGAAAGTCTCACCGTTTTGCACTGCCGAATTCTTCAGCGTAGCCTTTATCGGTATTGCCGCATATCCTGTATCCAGTCTGGAATAATTTATCTTTACAATATAATAGTTCGGATCTGTATTTATAATATTTACACTGCTTGCACCTGATGCCAAGGTAACATCACTGGCAACAGGAGGTGAAAATATACTCTTGTCAAAATACACATACGAAAACGGATTGTACAGTGTAGATACCGCTCCTGAAAGTGTATTTGTAACATAGTATGACTCTTTTTGTGCAACTAAAGATGAAGTCTGCCCGGATAAACCGTACCTCACATCCGTAGTTATCGCACTACCGCCTGCACCTGTAGCATGTGCTTTCCCCGGCGGGGCAAACACCGACAACAGTATTGAAAAAATCAGTAACAAAAAATAATGAAGTGATTTTTTTCTCATATTTCCTCCGTAATAAAATTATGTATCTTAAAAATGTTATTATTTGCCGTATACAGAACAAACAAAATTTTAACATCGTTATCCTTTTATATTTTATAGTAATCTAGGAATAATTACTATAGTTAAATTCTTACAATATCTTTTCAACAGTTGTCTTTTAACGTAAAAAAAGCCCCCCGGCAAAAGCCGGAGGGTGAAAGTTATAAAAGTTATCTTTCTTCTTTTTTCTTTAATGCAAGTACCATTGCCGCTACGATTGAGCTCATAAGAATAAACATATATCCTCTTACGTCTCTTTCATCAGCTGTTTTCGGTACAGCTAAAGCCTTTCTTTGATTCTTATCAAATCCTATCTTATTTGTATCGGTCTTATCTGTATTAGTGACAGGCTTATCTATAACAGGCTCCGGAGTAGTAACTCCTCCCTTTGAGTTTATATCATTTACTGTTACAGTCTTACCCGGTCTCACTACAGAATTTCCACCTGAAGATCCGCCTGAAGATCCACCTCTCTTTATATTTGAAGGTGTCGCAATAGATGGTGTAGCTGTAGGCCTTATAATAATATCCTGATCTCTTCCCGGAATATTTATCTGGCTTGGTGTAGCAATCCTTGAAGGATTCGGATTTACAGGTGTTGACGGATTAATATTACTTGGGTTAACAGGTATTGAAGGATTAATAACACTTGGAGTTACAGGATTGATGACACTTGGATTAACCGGTGTCACAGGAGTTAGAGGTCCCGGTATAATTACCGCACTTGGATCCTTTGTGTAGACATATGTTACTACTATTTCTCCTGTTCTAAATATTCCTGTGTTCGCACCCTGTATCAGGTATATACTGTATCCGTCAATAACCTTATCAGTGGTTGCATATGGTAGTCCGAGACTTCTTGTACCGTCAAGCACTTCATCACTTTCTATCGGCAGTCCTGCAGTATTTAAGTAACGGGCAATTACATTTCCTGCATCTTTTCTCCTATATACATAGGTCACTCTTTGACTTCCGCTTACAAAAGTTCCGTTAGCATTAGTCGGTACAGATATTACATCAAAGTTATCAAATGACTTTACACTTGAAGTATATGGCATTCCAAGCTTCTCTGTTCCGTCAAGTACCTCCGGAGTATCAAGAGGAACGTTTCCGTTCTCATCCAAATGCTCTATAACAACATTTCCCGCATCCTGACGCTTATAGATGTAATCAACTGTTATAGGTGCTATTGTAAATACTCCGTTTGCATTGGCAGGTACTGTTATAAGATCATAGTATGGAATAGTCTTTGGAGATGTAGTATAGGGCAATCCTACATTCTCTGTTCCTGTAATATTATCCGGTGTTTCAATACTGTTTCCATGATTATCAAGATAATTTACTCTTACTCCTGCCGCTGTCTTTCTCTTATAGAGATAAGTTACTGTCTGGGCACCGCTTGCAAATGTACCGTTTGCGTTTGCAGGTACAGTATCTACCTCATAATCTGAGTATGTCTCAGGGCTTGTAGTATATGGCAATCCGAGCTTTCGTGTTCCGTCAAGTACTGTCGGTGCACTGAGGTCACTGTTATCATATTTTGACTTATGATAAACTGTCACATTTCCGGCATCACTTCTTCTGTAAACATAAGTTACAGTCTGCGGTCCCGATGTGAATACACCGTTTGCATTAAGAGGTGTGCTCACTAATGTGAAGTTAGGTATGGTTTTTGCTGATGTGGTATAAGGAAGTCCAAGCTTTCCGACTCCCGACTGAACATCAGGTGTTGAAATAACATTACCGTCATCATCTACATAAACTGTTGTTACATCTCCTGCAACCATTCTCCTATACTCATATATTACTGTCTGAGTTCCTGTTGCAAATGTTCCGTTCTTATTAACCGGCTGGGCTACCAATTCATAAGTCGCAATATTCTTCTCTGAAGTATTATATGGCAATCCGAGTTTTCCGGCACCGTTTAATACATCATCTGTATCAAGCTGTGTACCGCTTCCTTGCTCAAGATGCTTTACAATTACATTTCCTGCATCATTTCTTGTGTAATAGTAAGTTACTACTACTGTTCCTGTTGCCGGATAATTTCCTGAATGGTCTGTAGGTGTAGCATTCACTACTGTGAAATTAGCTACCGTAGCAGGACTTGTTGTGTATGTAAGTCCAATCTTTCCTGCTCCCGATAAGTTCTCATCCGCAGAAACCTGATTGGTTGTTCCGTTCTCATAGTGATGTACCAGTACATTTCCGGCATCATTTCTCTTATAGTAATAAGTTACCGTTTGATTGCCTGTTTGGAATGTACCGTTTTGATTTGTCGGTACTGTTACTACGGTAAAGTTTGGTATTGTCTGGGTATTTGTTGTATATGGCAACCCAAGCTTACCCGTTCCGCCAAGTGTCATATCAGGTACCAACTGAGTAGTGGTTCCCTGCTCATAGTGATGAACTATAACATCTCCTGCGTCTTTTCTCTTGTATTTGTATATTACTGTCTGTGCAGTATTTCCATGTGTAAGAGTTGTCTCACCGCTTGCGCTCGGTGCTGTAGCTGATGCAGCTGCACTTACATCAACTCCGACATAATCATAATTTGGAATATCTGCCGCCTTATTTGTAAGGTCTTCTGTAAGTCCCAGTTTACCTGTTCCTGAGATTGTAACTGCTGCAGGAGCGCTTGCACCTGCCGGCTTGTAAAGCTCTGTCGTTGTTCCGTCCTCATAATGGTGAACTGTAATATTTGCCGCATCTTTTCTCTTATAGAAATATGTTACAGCCTGTGGTGCGACCTTATATGTAAGTGTTGTTGCACCTGTAGATGTAGGTGCTGTAGGTGAAGAAGCTCCGCTTACATCAATACTTGCATACTCAAAATTGGTGATATCGGCCGCCTTATTTGTAAGATTTTCTGTAAGTCCGAGCTTTTCCGTACCTGAGAAGTTTTCAGCACTTGGTGCCGCCGCTCCTGCCGGTGTATAAAGCTCTGTATTTTGTCCTACCTCATAGTGATGTACTGTAATATCGCCTGCAGTTTTTCTCTTATACTTAAGTATTACAACATTTTGTCCCGGATTAAGTGTCCCTGTAAGCGGACGACCGTTTGTAAGATCAGGTTCCAGATACTCAAAATTTGTAACTCCGGTCAATGTAGTCTGTGGAGTAACTGTGTATGCGGATCTGAATGCCTGAACACTGTCTGTATCAGCTACATTTCCGCTTCCGTCATCAAGTGGAATAGGATTTCCTGCAGTATCCACATATTTGATCTTCAATGTTGAATTGGTTGCTTCAAGTGCCGCATTCGCAGTCTTTTTATCATTACTTGGTGTAACTGTTACACTTGCTTCAAATACAGGGTTACCTGCCAGAGTACCGTTGTTAAAGTCATTACCTACTACTAAAGATGTAGATGTAACATGTATTCCGCTTAATGTATCTCCAACTCCCGGTGTAACTACTACCTTATATGTACCCTGTCTTGCAATATTGTCAAATGAATAATCACCGTTATTATCTGCAACAGTGGTCACAGGATTTCCATCCGCACCTATTACAGGTGTTCCGTCTGATTTGTGTAGTGCTACCGTTCTTCCGATTGCAGGTGCATCACCGTCAGCTGTCAGATATGTACCGTTTCCGGTGCCTCCTACAGGAGGTATGTCATAGTATATCTTACCGCTGATTTTATACTTCTTCGGTACTACGGTATTTGCCAGAGCCTCAAATGCGCCTGTATAGCTGTCACCTGAGAATCCTGCGAAGGTATTTACAGCCTTATCTGTAGTATCAAGAGGTACGGTATCCGGCATCTTTGCCTTAAATGTAATTGTATCCGTATTATGACTTCCAAGACTGTATCCCGGCTTCATCTTTGCTCTAAACATTGTTACCGCAGACCAGTCAGTTACTGTTGATGTCCATGTAGCTCCTGTATAGTTTGCAGCTATATTTCCTTCCGTAACCGGTGTTGTACTGTATTCAAATGTATAATTCGGATGTGTATCCACCGGTCCTGTAAGAGTTACCTTATATGTGGAACCTCTGTCAGCATAGTTTCCTCTCTGATCTGGGGCTATCGACTTATCTCCAACATGTGGCAATATATCAAAGAATGTAAATCCGCTAACCGCTGTAATAGAGTTATTAAATATATTCAACTGATAATCTACCACCTGCTCACTGTCAGGAGTTGTAATAGATGAATACTGAGCTGCCTCCGCATCCGCTCTCTTTGATCTCTTTGTAAGTATCAGCTCAAGCGGTGGACTGTATATATAATTTTCCTTTTTACTTGAGAATTTCTCTGTAGTATTACCGTCATTATCAAGGTCCAATGTATCGGCATAAAGTCCCGGAACACGTGTAGCCGCCGGTGCCTCCTCATTATTATCCCATGAGAAATAAGTATCTATAGTTCCCGGACCTGCAGTAACATTTCTTGTAAACTTAAATTTAGGATAAAAGTTTATATACTTTGTTGAACTGTTTCCCGCAGGTATGTTTATGTCCGGCAGATTCCATATATATGCTGTCTTACCTGTGTTTTTAAAGTTATATTCAACTCTGTAATTACTCAAAACAGCAGGTGTGATTTCAGGTGTATAAGATGCACTTACATCAATACTCTGATATTCAAATCCCGGATCTACAAGTACATAGTATTTAGGATTCTTTAAATCTCTTCCTCCGTCACCAAGGTTATAATAATATCGTATATCATCATTTACCTGTACTATTTCATCTATATACTTTGTACCGAGGTTACGATTTTGAGTGTAATGGTCAGACTCATATACATATTCCTTCGTCCATCTTGCATAATCTCTACCTATAAGTGTAGTAGACGTATCTCCATAAAGCGTTGCTTTATTATAAGTTTCTACATAACTTGAAGCGTTATTTGGCTTAGGAGCCAACTGAGCTTTTACATTATTATAAGCTCCCTGCTCCAGGCGGAACTTATAAGTTAAATAAATAGCATTTCCGGGTGCCTGTATCTCAATAGGATTATCAAATTTTAATTCTATCTTTTTATAATGCTTAGGTGCAGGCAATGTAACTTCTGTGGATGCTGCTGTTATAGATACATTGGTAGCTATTATCTCTGTACTTCCGTCCGCCTTTGTTCCTATAAGTTTATTCTGTGAAAGTGCTGCTTGTTGTGCTGCACTCAAAACCGGCAAACTTTCATATGAAGTCGGTCCGGTTGCTCCACTTACATATCCTGTATTATTGGAATATTTAATGGTATAGGATATAAAATCCATATCTACTTCAGGAGTATCTTCAATAGTTTTTATTGTATGATGATAAGTACCTAAAGCAGGATATTGAGACGGGTTTCCGCTACTCCAGCTCCATCCCGCACTCATAGTATAACTGTGTACAGATGTATCTTGAGCACCTAATAATATTACCCATGGTGAATTTGTACTTTTACTGAAGTTTAACCCGTTATCAGTCGGAGGTGTGCCCAGATATGAAGTAAACTGTATAAATGCTTTAGACTTCTCAAGCGATGCTGCATCCATGCTGCCGTCATCATTTACATACTGCCATGTAATTGGAAATTCCACCGTAACCGGTGCGGCATTTGTGCCTACAGGCTGATTGTTAAACTTTACATAAGTATAATTACTTGAAGCACCGTACGAAGAATATAATATATCTTTCCATAATGTACTTGTAGCCGCATTGTACTGCCAACCTGCATTATAGGTATTTGCGGTGTCTAGGCTTGCATTAGCCGGTATCTTTATACTGACTCTTGTCTTTCTTCTGTCTGCACCTGTATTCTTATTTGTTGTACCATGAAATGTACCTGCAGCCGGCCAATCCGTTCTGTAAGAATAAAAATCAATCTGTGCGGAAAAATCATTTGAAAGTGTAGTATTATTTTGTAAATCACTGCTACCCTGTAAAAAGCTGTAATACCTTGTGTAATTGTATGTTTCACTGGTATAACCTATCGGGTATGTTTTCGCGGTAAATGTATTATTTGTGCTTTCAAGCAATGTATCATTGGCATCATATACCTGCCAAGGTATAACATATGTTTCATTATTTGCCAATGCATGTTCCTTTATCTGTGCTTTAAAAGGTACTGTCTGAGTTGTACCTCCGGCAAGACTTCTGTATTTCATTGTAACAACATGATATTCACTGTTACTTGTACTGTCAATCTCTAAGAAATTTGAGTCAGGTCTGTTTATCCAAGTGGAAATATTTGATGTACCCACATTGGCAAACACTGCCTTTGGCAAATATAGCTTTGAATAAGCTCCCGGAAGACTCCTTGTTGCTGATGACATCGTAATATTTGCATAAAACGGTACTTCCTCACCAACATAGTAATCCGAATTTCCTCTGGCTGCTGTAGCAACCGCATCATATGTGACATTTGACAATATATCCGGGTCATCTTTTAAAGCCGGTGGCCCCGCATATGCTGTAAAAATATCGCCCATTGATAATAAAATCATAATAAGCGACAATGCTAACGCTAAAAAGCGCTTTCTAAACTGTTTCATTAAACCTCCTTATCAAAACCTCTCGTATTACAAACCAAAATAAGAGTCATTCAAACGAATCACTCCAAAAATCTAGCTTTGCAATATTGCTTTCATCATAACAACTCCTCCTTTTCACCCTCTCACTATGTATATAATCATAGCACAAAAAGTCGATAAATTAAACATTTATTTAAATTTTTATTAATAAATTTTTATTATTTTTATTAATATTTCAGAATTTTTATACATTATATTCGGTCTTCAGATTCAGTTTTTCGACTTTTCATTCAAATAAAAAAAGCCCCCGACTTAAAGTCGGGGACCGAAAAATTATCTTTCTTCTTTTTTCTTGAATGCCAGTGCCATT